>NZ_JBFAWD010000005.1:89555-111542 GCF_040680135.1 Nocardia sp. NPDC052112
GAGATACCGCCGCTCGTGGAGCCTTCCGAGCCACCGCCGTTCGCAGAATGTCCCGAGCCACCACCACTCGCCGAACCACCCGACGTACCACCACTCGCCGAACCACCAGGGCTACTGCCTCCGGCCGAACCAGCCGAAGTGCCACCACCAGTCGAACCCGAGCCACCACCACTCGTCGAACCACCTGACACACCACCACTCGCCGAACCGCCTGACACACCATCGCTTGTCGAACCTCCCGAGATACCGCCGCTCGTGGAGCCTTCCGAGCCACCGCCGTTCGCAGAATGTCCCGAGCCACCACCACTCGCCGAACCACCCGACGTACCACCACTCGTGGAGCCTTCCGAGCCACCGCCGTTCGCAGAATGTCCCGAGCCACCACCACTCGCCGAATCTCCCGAACCACCACCACTCGCCGAACCACCCGACGTACCACCAGGGCTACTGCCTCCGGCCGAACCAGCCGAAGTGCCACCACCAGTCGAACCCGAGCCACCACCACTCGCCGAGCCTCCACCACTCGCCGAACCACCGGGGGTACTGCCTCCGGCCGAAGTGCCAGTGCTTGTCGAACCACCCCCGGAACCGCCGCTGGACGAACCGCCCGTGCCCGAACTCGTACCGCCGGACCCATCACCGGTGCTACCACCCGAGTGACTACCTCCCGAGGCGGTTCCGCCCGATGTCCCCGGCCCGGTGGATGTTCCGCCCGCAGTCGTACCCGGTACTCCATCGACCCCCGACGTGCCGCCGGTCGCCGGAGTTGCGGTGCCCGGGTTCGTCGCGGTGCCGCCGGGGGTGGCGGGAGTCGGATTGGCGGGGGCGGGAGACGAACCCGGAAGGCTGACGCTCGGGATGGGCTTGACAACGACGGGCTGATTGGGCGCGGGAATCGGCCGTGGACTCTGGATGAAAGGCAGCGGATTCAAGAACTGCGCGGGATCGGCATAGGTGCCACCGCCGAAAGGCGTTTTCCCACTGCGTGGTTCACTGTGCCTGCCGCCGTGTGCCTCGGCGACGGACGGGCCGACCAAGGGTTCGAGCGGCGTCGTATAGGCAGCGGGGGCGATCCCGTAGGCCGCTCGACCGGAATAGCCGAGGCCCGCCGCAGTGGTCGCCCAACCGGCGGCAGCCGAACCTGCGTCGGCGAGCGCCGTGACATGGGGCTCGAACAACAGGTTGTCCATCGGGAAACCCTCGGGCAAGGCATCCACCAGGGACGGCCCCGCCGGAATGCTGGGACCGCCGAATACCGTGACGGCCGATACCGCGACCGCGGAAGCGACTGCGGCACTGGAGAATACGGCGATCTTCGGCGCTCGATGCCGTCCACCGGTCGACATCGGCGCAAAGCTGCGGGCGGCGTAGCCCGCGGCACCGACGGCGATGGTCTGCCCGGGATCGGTCGACATCACCACCGGTCGGCCCAGCTCGGCAAGGATACGCGCGACCTCGACGGGGCGGGTTGCGCCACCGACCAGCAAGATGCAGGCGATATCGGACAGGTTCCGCCCCGTCGATGCCACACATTCGTGGACCACATCGAGAGAGTCCCGGATGTGTTGGGCGCGCATACTCGCGATGTCGACGATCGAGGTCATCTGCAGCATCGACCCGTTGTCGCCGGGTTCGGCGACCCTGGCATAGCGCGCGATCATCGAACCGAGCGGACGGCCGCCGAAATCGTATGAGCGCACGGACTTTCCGACGATCGGGTGATCTTCCCAGTCCGGCCCGACCCGAACCATCGACACATCGAGGCTGGCCCCGCCGAGGTCGTACACCAGCACGAATCCGGACTCCAGCGGTCCACGCTCCTGTTCGAGCCACTCCGCGGCAGCGACCGGTTCGGGTATGAGCAGCACCTCCGTGGCCCCGGCCAGATTCAGTGCCTGCCGCAGCAGCGACAGCTGCTTGTCGGAATAGCATGCCGGATAGGTGGCCACGGCTCCCGCGGTCGGCGGGAAGGATTCGAGCAGGCTTTTCACCACGGCGGCGACCAGATTCGCGGGTGACCAGAACCGCCCGCCCACGACGACCGACTCCGGGTCACGCGCCAGATCGGCGAAATCCGTTACCGCCATCTCGAATTGAGGGATTGCGCCGATTCGGACGCCACCCGCACTGTCGAAGGTCACCGCCGTGCGGCGCGTACGCACCGACGACAACGGGCGCTCGCCGGTCACCATGGCGGATACGGAGTTCACTGAACCGATGCTGAAACCCAGACCTGTAGTCATTCGCTATCCCGTCAACGCACCGAGACCACGTCCATCACACAGAAGATCCGTGTGGCCGCGGTCGCTTCCCAAACAGCACCCACAGGTTAGCTGCTGCCGGATCGATTCGGATGTCGAATTGATATGAAACGTTTGGCTTCCGTTGACACTGCGGCAAATTCCCAGCTAGATCGCTCGAAAAAGATCCATTCAGACCTCTCGACGATCGGCGTTTCGCGACCGAAAGCCCGATTCCACTGCGGTAAGCCGGATTCCGCTACCGTCCAGTAACTCGAATCGAGCCGTGGACCCGACAATCGCAACAGAACCACCCAGAACCGACAGCGCACACCGACCGGTCGGTAACCAAACCGTTGCCAGCGCTAGAGAATTCACAGTACAGGCATCCAGACCGCAAGAATATGACACGTCAAACGCGACGGCTGATTCCCGCCAGCCCAACCCGCCCTCGACCGCTTGACTGGATGCAGCGATGAGCAAACGCCCGGACGAACCGATATCCGCGCCGCCTCATCGAGCATGGAATCACAAGTACGAGAAGGGAATTAGACGTCGATGTCTAGACGTTTCGCGGACAAGGTCGTGCTCGTCACCGGGGCCAGCTCCGGTGTCGGCAAGGCGGTTGCCGAGCGAGCAGCGACGGAAGGCGCCGCAGTGGTGCTCGGCGCTCGCGGTAAGGACGCGGGCGAGCAGGTCGCGGCCGATATCCGCGCGGCAGGCGGCCGAGCGATCTTCGTGCCGACCGATGTCACTGTCGAGGAGGAGGTCGCCCGACTGACACAGGCGGCGCTCACCGAATACGGTCGATTGGACGCGGCATTCAACAATGCGGGCGCCGTCAATGCCTTCGGCCCGGTCGAGCAGATCGATGCGGCGGGGTGGCGCGCCGATCTCGAGCTCAACCTGACCAGTGTGTTCTATGGGCTGCGCCACCAGGTTCCGGCAATTGTCGCCGCGGGCGGCGGCGCGATCCTCAATAACGCCTCGAACCTCGGCGTGGTCGGCATGGGTTCGGTGGCGCCGTATGTGGCGGCCAAGCACGGTGTCGTCGGGCTGACCCGTGCGGTGGCACTGGAGGTCGCCGACCAGGGCGTTCGTCTCAATGCGCTGGTCTCCGGCGCGGTCGACACGCCAGCTTTCCGCAACTCGATGGGCGCGACGCCCGAGGGGGAAGCGGCCATCGCCGCACTGCATCCGCTCGGCCGGATCAGCAAGCCGGAGGAAATCGCCTCGTTCTGCGCCTACCTGCTGAGCGATGAGGCCAGCTTCATCACCGGCGCTGCGCTCGCGATCGACGGTGGGTTCACCGCCAAGTAATCCGAATCGGCACCTCGGCCCGGCACTCGCCCTCATCGCGTCGCCGTGCGCCGAGGTGCCGACCGTCGTCACGGAACACTACCGCGCATCCACCATGTCGGCGTGGGACAAGATCCGTTACACAGCGCGAATACGACACGGGCACGCATGCGCCGCTCAGGCGCGGGCGAGCAGACGGCGCACGATGCCGGTTCGCACGGCGGTTCGGCGGGCCACCACCGAGGGCCGACGGCGGTGCACCAGGTGATCGAAATCCATTGCGCCACCTGCGGGTTCCAGCAACCGACCGGCATTGAAATCATCGGCCAACTGCCGAACCGTCGCCTGCGCACAGGATTTGTTGGTGCCGATGAATCCGGTGGGACCACGCTTGATCCAGCCGGTGACATACGTTCCGCGCAGCACCGCACCGTCGGAATTCTCCAGCACCCGGCCGTTCAGGTTCGGAATCACGGCGGACCGGTCGTCGAACGGCAGGCCGAGCAGGGCAACACCGCGATAACCCACCGAGGTGAGCACCAGCCCGGTATCCAACCGCTCGGTCTCCCCCGTCGCCACCGGTCGAACGCGACCATCCGGATCGATGACGAGTTCATTGCGACTCACCTCGATACCTGTCACCTCATCGGTGCCCAGAATCGCCGTCGGCGCGGCCAGATACCGGAAGACGATCCGCTTGCGCGCACCGAAGGGCCGCTCGGCCACGCTGTTCATCAGCCGCAGCTTCTGCTCGACTGGATACGGCAGCTCATCGGTCACCGCGGGCAGTTCACCCTCGATGGCGATATCGACATCGGCACCGAGCAACCCGACGAATTCCGGCACGGTGAAGGCGGATTCGGCCGGACCGCGCCGAGCGAGGACAACGACTTCCTCGATCTTGCTCTCCCGCAGTGCCTTCAGCGCATGGGGTGCGATATCGGTGCCCGCCAATGCCTCCGGATCGCTGGCCAGAATGCGTGCCACATCGAGGGCCACATTGCCATTGCCGACGATAACGGCCCGGCGCTGTGACAGATCGAAAGTGCGCCCGACATGATCCGGATGACCGTTGTACCAGGCGACGAAGTCGGTGGCGGATACATTGCCCGCCAGACCTTCTCCGGGAATGCCGAGCTTGCGGTCCGTGGAAGCGCCGACCGCGTAGATCACCGCATGGAAGTGCCCGAGCAGTTCGGCATGCGAAATATGCTTGCCCACTTCGATATTCAGGTACGACTCGAAACCCGGCTGGGCCGAGATGACATCGAAGAGCTTATTGACCTGCCGGGTCTTGGTATGGTCCGGCGCGACGCCATACCTGGCGAGTCCGTGGGGTATCGGAAGTCGATCGAGGACCGTCACAGTGACGTCGGGCTGGGTCAGCAGCTCATCGGCCGCGTACATGGCCGAGGGGCCGGATCCGACGATCGCCACCCGCAGCGACTGACGCTCGGTGTGGATCTCGGCCGCGGGCACCGGCTTGGCCAGCAGCGGCCGCGGCCGCGCCTGCCGGTAGAAGTCGGCATTTATCTCGATGAACGGCTGCTGCTCGGCAGTCAGCTTCTTCGACGACGTGATGGCATCGACGGGGCAGGCACTCGCACACGCACCGCAGTCCACGCACGCCTGCGGGTCGACATACAGCATCTCCGCCGTCAGGAAGTCGGGTTCGTCGGGCGTGGGGTGGATGCAGTTGACCGGGCAGGCGTAGACGCAGGACGCGTCGCTACAGCAGGACTGCGTGACGACGTACGGCACGTCAGCGGGCCTTGGCCGAGCGCAATGGCTCGGAGCGGTAGCGGGTGGTGTGGCCATCGATCTTCAGCAGCTTCCATACCGCCTTGCCGATGGGGTTCATCAGGCCGATGTCGTTGGCCAGCGTGCGCACATCGCCGAAGAAATCGCTGAAATCCTGCTTGGCCTGCTTCGATCCGTAGAACAGCTCCTTGCGCACCTCATCCGGAATGTCGAACTCTCGGAAGAACGACCGGGGCGGGGTGTAGATGGAGCGGCCGAGGATCCACATGACGATCGGCATGACGATCGAGAGCACCAGCTTGTTGAACGCATTCGCATCGGGCACGTGCCGCTCGAGGAATTCGTGCGCGAAGGAGATGTGGCGCGCCTCCTCGGCGACGTGAATCGCCATCACACCGCGCATGATCGGATGCACCTCCTCGCCCGAGCGCAGAATCGCCTTCTGAATGTGGTCGATCGGCTCTTCACCAGCGAGTACGGCCATGAAGAACAGATTCGGGAACAGGGCGGCCACCGGCGCGCCGATGTATTTGAACTTGCGCACGAGCGGGCCCATACCGGGAACATCGATGCCGATCCGGTTGACCATCTCCTGGAACATCAGGGTGTGGTTGTGCTCCTCGATCATTTCGTGGGAGCAGTAGCGGAATTCGGGTGACCCGTTGGGCAGGCCGAAACTGTGCGTCACCATGCCGCTGATCAGGATGGATTCGAACTGCAGACCGACCTTGGCGACATTGGCTTGGCGGTACTTGCCGATCGCGATCTTCCGTGCCAGCGGCAGCGCCTGGTACCAGGGGTGACGACCGAGCGCATCGCCGGATACCGGGAGCACCCAGCGCTCTTCACCGGCATCGGCGGCAAAATCCGGATTGTCCCAGTCGATGTCCTCGAAGGGATCGAAGCGCTTGTTCACCGAACCTTCGGAGAGCAGCAGCAGCTTGGCGGCATACTCCTGCGCCTTCACCAGCTCGGGATCGACTGTGGGCGGCACGGCTGTAGACATCGTCGTCACTGCCTCTCCTCGCGGGACACTATTTACTGTATCCCATAGTTACACCTACGAGGAGTCACGTCAACCTGACGCATGATCGGCATTCCCGGCGACGCAGCGGTACGCCGCCGGGTCTGCCTTACCGCAGCCCGAGTTGCGATAAGCCCGCGACCACCGTGTCGGCGGGCAGCGCCAGCGCGAGCGCCACTCCAGCGGCCGACATCCCCGTCGCGATCGCCACCCGGGTCAAACGGCGCCTGGTGCGCCGGGAGAGCAAGAGGGCACGCGTCGCCGCTCTGCGGTGCGCACCACGTGGTTTGTGCCGATGGTGATGTCCGGCCGCCTCCTCGTCCGCGGTGGCGGTGCGGCGCGCCAGGATGGCGGCACCGTCGGCGATCGTGCGCTCCGGATCCGGGGCCGTGATCACCGGTCGCGCCAGTTCACCGGCGAGCACCTGAGCCACCTCGACCGGCCGAGCCGCACCGCCGACCACCAGCACGCAGTCCACATCGGCCATCGTCACATCCGCCATCCGCAGACAGCGGTAGACCAACTTCAGCGAGGATCGGATATGGACGGTGCGCAATTCGTCGGCGGCGATGCCGGTGAGCGCACCGGAAATGGAGGCCGGCACGGTCCCGTTCCCGGCCCTGGCGGCGACCAGCGCACCGAAGGCACGCCCGCCGAATTCCGTCGAACGGATCGGTTCGCCGACAATGGGATTGCGCGGACAGCCCGCGCCGACCCGCACCAGGGTGATGTCGAGGTTTGCCCCACCTAGGTCATAGACCAGGGCTAGGCCCGGCATAAGTGGGCCGCGGTCGGCTTCGAGCCAGGTGGCCGCCGCGACGGGTTCGGCGACCAGCGCGACATGACTCAGGCCGATTGCGTCCAGCGCCGCACGCAACTCCCCCACCTGCGCCGCGGTGTAGCTCGCCGGATGTGCCAGCATGACCCCCGCACCGTCCGCTCGACGATCACGATGAGCCTCGGTGATCAGACATTCCGCGACGACCGCGATGAGATCGGCCGCGGTCAGCGCGCGATGCCCAACCCTGGCCCGCTGGGTCTTGCGTTGGCTCAGATCGGCGAATTCGGTGATGGCGCGCCCGTGCCGCGGAATCAGGCCGACCCTGGCCATTCCGGTGCTGTCGAAGGTGAGGGTGGTGCGGCGCGTGATGGCGGGCGAGCGTTGGGCGGCGGCGCGGCGACCAAGTGGAGCCTTGGCCGAACCCTCCTCCGCCAGTGCGGAAACCGTGTTCACCGTGCCTATGCTCAAACCGAGACCAACCGCCATCGCACAATCCTCTGATCGCCGAGCCGATTTGCTTCGAACCCTATTAACGCAACCACTCCGCGACTCCCCTGCCAACTACCGGACACGAGGTTGTCCGTAGGCCGCCGCCACTGACACGGGTTGCATAACAGTCGGACCGATACCGGCTCACCTGGCACGGGACGTGACGTGCCGACGGCGTGGCCGGATGTCCTTACGGCGTGCCGGGATTCAACGATGACCTACCGTCGTTTGCCAGGCGGCAGCCAGCATGCCATCCCGACTATCAATACACGCCCTACCTGTGAAAACATCATCCAGACAGCGCGCCATCGAGATTGCCGAATAGCCATCACGAGCCGACTGCCAACTCTTGGCCGATACCGACCAGTCCGCGACCGCCCGGATGCGCTCGCTCAGCCACCACAAGTTCCGATCTCCCGCACCGGAATTCGCGAACGCTTCCGGTGCGGGAAATCAAAACATTTGCGACAGATGGCAACTGATCAGCAACATCCCAGCACCGCTTGGGCACTCGCCGCCCGCCGCACCGGTCCCTGTCGTGGCGCGAACAATCGCACCACCATCTGCGCGGCCTGCTCCTGCCACCGCGCATACGCCGTCGGAAAGCCCGAGCGCTGCGCGGCCTGCGCCGCCTGCCACAGCGGTATCGCCTGGTAGTTCGGTGCGTGGACCAGCAATGCGTCCAGGAATCGCTCAGTCGCGTAGCGCAGGTCGGTGAGCTGCGCCGGCGTACCCCAGCCCGCGGACGGCCGCTGCTGGAACACCCCGAGCGAATCGTGATCGACCGCCTCGGTCAAATTGCGCAGCTGCGATTCCTGCAGCGCGGTGGCCAACGTGATTACCGCCGCATAGGCGGGCAACTCGCGGCGCAGGACCACTTCGACAATCATTCGCGCGTTATCCCATTGCTCCGGATTCGGCGTGAAATGCCGTTGCTCGCCCTCGATTCCGTGCGGCATCAACTGCGCCGGAGTGAGACCGACATATGAGTTCGGGATCGGCTTCCCCACCGATTCCGGACCAATTGTGGCCACTTCGGGCGAGTCCTCGGGAATCTCGACGATAACCGGGCCATCCGGTGCGCGTACCGCCGGCGTTCCGGGTGGTGGTGCGGCGCTTGCCGGATCGGTTTGGATCAGCACCGCGGCGCCGGCGACGGCCAGCGCGAGAAATATCCGTCTTCGAATTGACATGGTGATCGATCAACTCCCCGCCGCCTGCACGCGACCTGGCGTCGCGCGGCCCGAACCGCACCACGGCAGGTCGAGCAGGCTGCGATCGAGCGGCCGGACCGGTTCATCCGGACCGCGTTCGACGACCATTGCGAATGTTCACATCGGATTACGTTCCGATAAATCACCGGAACCCACTAGCACGTGTTTCGCATTCAGCACAATATGAGACGTGGAAACCGGAGTTCGGTTTCGACACGCCATGAATGGCTGCGGATTTCGCGCAGACGTTATCACGGCCATAAAGCGGAGTCGAATTCGGGACATGCGCGACGGGCCCGGAGGCGGTAGCGGAGCGTCACCACAGAGGGCCGCACGAATGCCGTGAACCGAACAGCGCCCTTATCCCGCAGGCAGTTCCGGAATGCGGGTGGCGCGGGCGTATACGGTTTCCCCGTCGCCGAGTTGCAGTGCCTCGGCATCACCGCGGGTCACCTGGGCGGCGAACAGATCGCCGGTGGCGGCATTGCGCAACTCGACGCGCACCTCGAAGCCGAGGTGCACGACGCGTTCCACGGTGGCACGGGTGACGCCCGCCGATTCCGCGGTGCCCTCGTCCTTGGCCAGCGCCATGCTGGGGTCGCGGCCGACGCGAATATCGTGCGGACGCACCAGATGTCCGTTGAGGCGGGCCACCGCGCCGAGGAAGGACATGACGAATTCGTTCGCGGGCCGGTCGTAGACGTCCTCCGGGCTGCCGACCTGTTCGATGCGGCCCTTGTTCATCACCGCGATCCGGTCGGCGACATCGAGTGCCTCCTCCTGGTCGTGGGTGACCAGCACGGTGGTCACATGGACCTCCTCGTGCAGCCTGCGCAGCCAGGTGCGCAGATCGGCGCGCACCTTGGCGTCGAGCGCGCCGAACGGCTCGTCCAGCAGCAGCACCTGTGGGTCGACGGCGAGCGCGCGGGCCAGTGCCATGCGCTGCCGCTGACCGCCGGAGAGCTGGGCCGGGTAGCGGTGCTGGAAGCCGTCGAGGCCGACGATGCCGAGCAATTCGTCGACGCGCTTGGCGATTTCGCCCTTGGGACGCTTGCGGATCTTGAGTCCGAAGGCCACATTGTCACGCACGGTCATATGTTTGAACGCGGCGTAATGCTGGAATACGAAACCGATATCGCGCTTCTGCGGCGGTATGTGGGTGACATCGTTGCCCGCGATGGTGACGACGCCGGAGTCCAGCGTCTCCAGACCGGCGATCGAGCGCAGCAGCGTCGACTTGCCCGAACCCGACGGGCCGAGCAGTGCGGTCAGCTCCCCCGACGGGATCTCGATGCTGACATCGTCCAGGGCGGCGAAGGAACCGTAGTTCTTCTTCGCATTGGTCACGGTAATCACTTGGTGCCCCGCTTACGTTCGAGGAGGGTCATCAACAGGAGGACTACGAGGGCCAAGCCCATCAGCAGGGTCGCGGCGGAGTATGCGCCGAAGGAGTTGTGGTCGTTGATGTATCGACCGTGTACCAGCAGGGTCAGCGTCAGCGACTTACCCGGCAGCGCGGAGGACACCATGATCACCGCGCCGAATTCACCGAGCGCACGCGCGACAGTCAGCACGACACCATAGGTCAGGCCCCAGCGAATCGCGGGCAGGGTGATCCGCCAGAACGTCTGCCAGCGGGACGCGCCCAGGGTGGCCGCGGCCTGCTCCTGATCGTCGCCGATCTCGTGCAGCACGGGCTCGACCTCGCGCACGACGAACGGCAGCGTCACGAAAATGGTGGCGATCACCATGCCGGGCAGATTGAAGATCACCTTGAAGCCGATGTCTTCGAGTCCGCCGAACCAGCCGTCGGCACCCCACAGCAGGATCAGCGCGACACCGACCACGACCGGCGAGACGGCGAAGGGCAGATCCACAATGCCCTGCACCAGCGTGCGGCCCGGGAACTTGCCACGCACCAGCGCGATCGCGGTGACGATGCCGAAGATGACATTGACCGGCACCACGATCGCCACGATGAGGATCGACAGCTGGAATGCCGAGACCGCCGCGGGCGTGGAGATCGAGTCGATGAACGCGCCGATGCCCTTCTCGAAGGTGCGCCACAGAATGATGATCAGCGGCAGCACCAGCAGGATGAACAGGTAGCCGAGCGCAACCACGCGCAGCGAAATACGGGTCGGCCAGGACAGCTTCATCGCGTCTCCTGCTCCTTGCGCGCCGTGCGCTCGGCCCACAGCCGCAGCACCAGCAGGGTCGCGAACGAGATGACCAGCAGTGCGACCGAAACCGCTGCCGCGTTCACCGGCCGATCGATCTCGATCTGCTTCTGGATGTACTGCGAGGCCATCTCGGTCTTTCGTGGAATCGCACCACCTATCAGCACGACCGAGCCGTATTCGCCGATGGCGCGGGCGAAGGCGAGGCCGCCGCCGCTGATGATCGCGGGCGCGAGCGTCGGCAAGACGATGCGGCGGAAGGTGGTCCAGTTGTCCGCGCCGAGGGACATCGCGGCCTGCTCGACCTCCCGGTCGGCCTCGATGAGCACCGGCTGCACCGAACGGACCACGAACGGCAGGGTGACAAATGCCAGCGCCACCACCAGGCCGGGCTGGGTGGCATTGAGGTGGATATCGATCGGACTCTGCGGCCCATAGAGCGACAGCAGCACAATGCTCGCGACGATGGTCGGCAACGCGAACGGCAGATCGATCAGTGCGTTGACGATGCCCTTGCCCGGGAACTCGTCGCGAACCAGCACCCAGGCGATCAGCGTGCCCATCATCACATTGATGATCGCCACCACCACGGAGACGAACACCGTGATACGCAACGAGTCGATGGCCGCGGGTGCGGTGATGGCATCCCAGAATCCGGACCAGCCGTCGTCGAATGAGGTGACGGTGAGCGCGGCCAGCGGCAGCAACACGATAATGCTCAGCCAGAGCACCGCGGTGGCAATGCCGAGCGGACCGACCGAACCGGTCACCCGTAGCCACGACCAGGTCCGGCCGGTGGCCTTGGTTGTGGTGTCTTCGGAGCCGCCGGGAGCGGGCGCATGCCCGATCCCGGCGCTACTGCTGTCAGTCACGATGGTCCAGTATCCCGTGTGTTTCAGATCACCGAACTACTTGGTGGCCTTGTCGTAGATGACCGCGACCGAGCCGGTGTTCGGGGTGAACAGGTCCTTGTCGACGGTCTTCCAGCCACCGAGATCCGCGATGGTCCACAGCTTCTGCGGAGTCGGGAAGTCCTTGGCGTAGTCGGCGGCCACCTTCGGGTCGACCGGGCGGAATCCGGCCGAGGCCCAGGCCTTTTGGCCCTCGGTGGTGTACAGGAAGTCGCGGAAGGCGTTCGCCAGGTCGAGATGCTTGCTGTTCTTCAGTACCGCGACCGGGTTCTCGATCTTGAAGGTGGTCGGCGGCACGATGTGCTCGATCGGGTCACCGTTGCGCTCGGAGAAGATCGCCTCGTTCTCGTAGCTCAGCAGCACGTCGCCGGTGCCCTGCAGGAAGGTCTCGGTGGCTTCGCGGCCCGACTTCGGCTGTACCTGCACATGCTCCTTGGAGATGAGCTGGGTCAGATAATCCAAACCCGCCTGCGGGTTCTTGCCGCCCTCGCTCTTGGCCGCATACGGCGCGAGCAGATTCCACTTGGCCGAGCCCGAGCTGAACGGGTTCGGGGTGACGACCTGGATGCCCGGCTTAAGCAGATCGTCCCAATCCTTGATGCCTTTCGGATTGCCCTTGCGCACCACGATCGCGACGACCGAGCCGAACGGAATTCCCTTGGTGGCGTCGGCATTCCAGCTCGGGTCGACCAGACCTGCGTCGACAAGGCGGGTGATATCGGGCTCGACCGAGAAGTTGACGATATCGGCCTCGGCGCCATCCTTGACCTTGCGGGACTGATCGCCCGACGCACCATAGGAGCCGTTGATCGTGACGCCCTTACCCTTATCGGTCTTGTTGAACTCGGGCACGACCTTGTCGAAACCGGGCTTCGGGACGGCGTAGGCGTAGAGGTTGAGGGTGCCGCCACTACCGTCGGCGCTGCCACCGCCCACTGTGTCGCTCGCTCCACCGCCGCACGCGGTGAGCACGACGGCCGCGACGGCGGTCAGCGCGGCGATCACCGGACGACGGCGCGATCGGGACGATCCGAGGAGCAAGGACCTGGGTGACATGGGGAAACCTTTCCTATGTGCGCCGCCGCGACGTGGACGAGTCGTCGCGGCGGTAGAACTGCGGCGCGACTTGTCGACCGAAGGGTCGGGGTACGGACACTGCTGCGAAAAGTTTGCGCGCCAGTCTAGAGAAAGATGGGTGCGCAGCAGCGCCGGCGCCGATCAGCGACAGAGGATGTCCGCGACCGCGAGATTGCCGACAGCGATCAACGCCAATTCATGGCGGACCTGCGGGACGGCATTCGAAGACACGGGCAGACTGTAGCAGAGGGAACACAACCAGTTCGAATCAACGCTAGCTATCCGCTTGCAGGCGGCAAAAACCGACAAAGTTCCAGGAAAAGGGGGGTTTCATCCCATGACTACCAGCCCGGATCGCGTTCGTACCCGGTTCCCCGACATCAGCACTCGCGCGTGGGAGCACCCCGCCGACCGCACCGCGCTGGTGACATTGCGTTCACTCGCCGGGTTCGACACCATCCTGCGCACCCTGTCCGGTCTGCTGCAGGAGCGCCAGCATCGTCTGCTCTACCTCGCCACGGCGGTGCGGGTGGACGAACGCCAGTTCCGTTCGCTGCACCAGTTGCGTCAGGACTGTGTGGAGATCCTGGACGCGCGCACCACACCCGAGATGTTCGTGTTGCAGAGCCCACAGGTGAACGCCTTCACCATCGGCATGGACCAGCCGTTCATCGTGCTGACCACCGGGCTGATCGATCTGATGGATACCGAGGAGCTGCGCTTCATCGTCGGTCACGAACTCGGGCACGCGCTGTCCGGACACGCGGTCTACCGCACCATGCTCATGCATCTGCTGCGCATTTCGGCCAATCTGGGCTGGATGCCGGTGGGCGGCTGGGCATTGCGCGCGATCGTGGCCGCGCTGATGGAATGGAGCCGCAAGTCCGAACTCTCCGGCGACCGCGCCGGGCTGCTATGCGGCCAGGATGTCGACGCGTCGGTGCGGGTGCACATGAAGACCGCGGGCGGCACCTGGATCAAGGAGATGAACCACGGTGCGTTCCTGCAGCAGGCCGATGACTACGAGCGCTCCGGCGATCTGCGCGACGGTGTGCTGAAGCTGCTCAATCTGGAACTGCAGAGCCATCCCTTCTCGGTGCTGCGCGCCGCGGAGCTGCGCCGCTGGATCCAGTCCGGCGACTACAACCGCATGCTCGGCGGCGACTACCCGCGCCGCGAACACGATAAGAACACCAGGATCAGCGAGGAGATCAAGGAGGCCGCGCGCACCTATCGGCAGAACTTCGACCAGTCGGAGGATCCGCTGATCCGTACGGTGCGCAATCTGGGGCGCGATGTCGGATCCGCGGTGAGCACGGTCGGTCACGAGGTCGGCGAAACTGTTTCCAAGATAGGCAAACGGTTCGGATTCGGTGGCGACAAAGACGCCTCCGCCTAGCAAGGCCGAGATTCGATCACCGACGTTGTGCGCGATCACTGTCGGGGTGAGTTCGGGGTCGGCGGCGTGTCGGCGGATGTAATCACGGACCGCAACGCCGACTGCTCCCAGCGTCGTGGGCAACTTTTCATCGGGGCGCAGGCACAGCCTGAACAGATCGACCACCACATCGCACGTCGTGGCAAAGCCGAGCCCATCGACGGCATTGCGTTGCTTGCTGAGCTCGCCGATTGCGCCAAGCGCGATCGATCCCAAGCCCTGTCTCAGCTCGATCACCGCAGGTCCGGATCCGGAATCGAAGGGCAGCGCCCCCGGCGTTTGTAGACTTTGTCCAGGAATGCCGTCGAGCCGAAGCACACACGGTGCTGACGCTGCACGGACACCTGTCGGGCACGTCGGTGTGCCGGATGGTCCTGCTCGCGGTCCTCGACGTGCCCGCCGATGCCGCAGTACAGGAAGTCGAGCCGTGACATCCATGCGGAACCGATGCACCGGAACCCATCCCTGCTCGGCGGCGACACGGGTCCGGCTAGAGCTAGGCGTTCACCGAGCCATCGTTGGCAGAGTCGAGATATTTGTCGGCGGCAATCGCCCCTTGTATCCAGACGTACAACGTCTCCAAGAAGTACAGCAAGCCGACACCTGACCCGACAGGCATGTGCGCATCACCCGTGACGGACACTCCGTCGTCGGCTCGGGCGACCGCCAGCCTCGGCCACCGCTGCTGGAGATTCCACTGGTTGACAACCTTGAGGGTGTCCGCCTCGCTTCGGTACCGGCGGTGATAGTCGACCCGCACGGAGACGATCCGCCTCTCGATCTCACCGTCGCCGACGAATTCGAAGAATATATCGAGCTTTTCGTACAACACAGCGACACCCCCGTTCTCGAGCGGGACGTACTTCAACCCCTGCAGCTCCAGGTAACCTATCAACAGGTCACGGTCGGGCACGAGCATCACGTGTTTCGGTTCGATGCCCTCCTGTTCAGCTCCCGAATCCGGCTCCCGGCCCTGGTCGATTCCCACGCATATCCCTCCACGTATGTGCCCGGCCATCCTGCCAAGTCCCTGCCGATTCCACCAATTCGCGGACCAATCCGCTTATGTCTGTGCCACTTCGGACGTCGCGGCGGCAACGTTGTGGACGGCATCGAAGGTCCGTGGTCGTGCCCGCTGACTGGACTGAAATAGTAACGGCCCCAATCCATTACGTGTTGGATCGAGGCCGTCGGCCCTGGTGAGCCGGAACTGTTATGCGGTGGGTCGGGTGAACTCATCGTCTTTTATGCCTGCGGTGAAGGCAGCCCACTCGCCGGGAGTGAACACCCGTGCTGGGCCGTTGGGGTTCTCGGAGTCTCGGACGCCGACATGCCCGGCTTGCAGCCAGGCTACTTCGACGCGTTCTTGCTGGGCACCACTATGCATCGATGTGAACCACTGTGCGCCGACCAGACCGATGGTCACTGTTCTCATCTCTTTGCTGGTGTCCTCAGTCGGGCCGGTTGAATTCTCCATCTTGTACACCCGTTGTGAAGGCGTCCCATTCAGCGGGTGTGAAGACCAGAGCCAAACCTGCCGGGTTCTTGGAGTCTCGGACGCCGACGTGTCCGGCTGCAAGCCAAGCGATTTCGACACATTCTTGCTGGGCACCACTGTGCGAAGACTTGAACCACTGTGCGCCCGTTAGGTCGGTGATCACTGTTGATATCTCCTTGCTATCTTTCTGATTCGATCCCGAGATGGCTGTTCCTCCAGCGCGGCCTGCTGGAGAATTTCGTGGAGTTCGCGAAAGCGCCTCACATCTTCGGCGGCATCGAAAGTTACTGTGCCAATGGCAGCTTCGGTGTGAACCACAGATGGTTCGTTATCGGGAAAGTCGAGCAAGATGTGTGGCGGCATCACGCTTCCGGTTGGGAGGCCAGCTGTGAACGGTAGTACTCGGATCGTCACGTTGTCGCGGGTACTCAGATCGGCTATGTGCCGCAACTGAGTACCCATGATCTGGTTGGTTCCGACGAGTGTGTAGAGAACGTTCTCGTGCAATATGAACTCCACTCGAACCGGCATATGCTGCCGCGTCAGTATCCTCGTCCGCTGCATTCGGAGATCCACCCGGTTATCGATCTCGTCGAGCGAGTCGTCCGGTCGGCCAAGCCGTTCCAGGGTTCGGGCGTAGTCAGCAGTTTGCAGCAGACCGGGTACGACGATCGGCTGATAGAACCAGAATTCTGACGCGAACGATTCCAGCTCGAGATATGTGTTGAATCGAGGCAAGATCAGGTGTCGATAGTCCTGGTACCACACCTTGGTACTGGCTTCGCTCGCAAGCGCTTTCAGGTAATCGATCCGCGCTTCCGGTAGGCAGTAGTACCGGCCGAGGTAATCGACCTCCATATCCCGGACCCTCGCGTACTGCCCCAACTCGATTCGACTCAGGGTTGCGCGGCTGATCCTGGTCGCCGCCGCTACCTTGTCGAGCGCCAAACCTCGTGCCTGACGCGCGTCTCGTAATGCCCGCCCCAACTGACGACGCGGCAGTGTCGTGGTGCTGAGGTCGGCCTTGCTCGGCATCCTTGTACCCCCTGCTTTCTCAACCGATACCCCTAATGTTTCTCAGTCGGAGAGCCAGGCTAGATGACTCTCGAGAATCATGCTGGGGGTTTGCGCCTCTTCTCTGAACAGCTCACGCAGAGACTCCACGCCGCGACCGATACGCGCCACCATATGGCCACACCGAGCAACGCGGAAGCCCTGAACAGCCCGAACTCGGATTCGGCAGGCGGCGTCGGACTGCGAGCTTTCACCTACGACCTGAGGCATCTGAACCATGACGAACAAGCAAGTGACAGAAGCAGTTACAGGCCAGGACGGCACACGACCGAAGGCCGTCGGCTTCGTGCGCAGTGTGGTGTCGGGACTCAACGCACCCCGGCACGCTGTCGCGATCCAACGCCATGCTCGCACCCTGGGCTATCAGTACATCTATACCGTGCGTCCCCCGCAGGACGACCCCGATCCGATCGGCTACGCGCTCGGTATCGCGGCGGGGCTCGATGCGGTGGCGGTCGTGGTCTTCGACTTGGCCCAGGTCGATGACCAACCGGCGCGGATCTGCGAGGACTTCGATCTCGAAACCGTGTGCCCCGCAACGACTTGGGCGCGTACCGCGCGCCCGGTCGCCGTCGAGGCGGGGGCGGCGTGATGCGCGAGGAGGAGACGATCGTGACGCCGCCAAGGGTTTGTGGATACGCCGATGTCGAGTTGGCGCACCAGCAGATGCGCACCCACCGGGCCTGTCGCCTCGGGCGGTGCGTGTGGAAGGCGGCGGCGTACTACACGCTGGCGGATGCGGGCCGAATCACGCCACAGTCGCTGACACCGCGCGAGCGGGCCGCCGCACGGGGGATCCAGTTCCCACCCTTGGACAGCGAACCGCTCGCAGACGGCGGGCCGAGGTATCGAACGCTGCGCGAGGTGCTGGACCGGCTCTCGGACCTGGCGTCGCCGGTCCACGGTGCGGGCACGAACGTCGGCGGCCACGGGTAGCGCCGGAGTGAGCGAGCATCGCACGGAGGTAGGCGGCTGGCAGGCGATCTGGCGGCTCGATCGCCATCGCATTCGAATGATGCTGGTACGCAACGTGTCCGAATCGCTACCGCTGATGTCGGTCACCACTGCGGCCGCCGCACCGGACCTGGCGCAGATGCGTGAGCAGTTCCCGCGACTTTCGCGGTTGTGGGATGCGGTGCGACAGGAGTATTGGGCGGAATGCCTTGCACCCCAAGAATATTCACAAGGCACGAAATGAACGATGTGACATCCGGTCCAGCATCGGCCAAGGTGCATCCGCTCGTGCAGCGGAACGTGCGTGCAGGTCGCCGGTTGATGCGCCGACCTGGGTTCGGCTCATACGCCGAGATCGCGGCACGTGACATCTGGAAAGAGGCGAAACGACCGGTGCGCGATTCGCGGCGGGACCGATGAACGAAATCGAACTCGCCCGACTTGCCGACGGTCTCCGGAACCTTGCGGAGCGGACGCCGGAACCCGTCGAAGAACCGAGCGCTTGGCTGCAACACGACGACGGCACCTGGAGTCCCGTCTACCCGGACGGGCGGACCGGTACCTCGTTTTCGTATGCCCAGATGATCGCGTACAAGGGCGAGGACATCGGGGCCCTGATCACTGCGCTGGTCGAGGCCGGATCGGTGACCGACGTCCAACCGACCACCGTGGAGGTATTCGAACCGAAAGCGACCGAACCCGGCGAATGAACCGACATCTCACAGCAGCGTCCAGCCATCCCTGCTCGGACGCTCCGATCCCGCTCTTCCCAGTAAACTCGATCCGACACCGTCAGAGAGGAACCGTCACCGTTAGCGATGACGACCGGTGCCAGCAGCTCTCCGCCCGCGTGATCGCGCGCGATGGTGATCTGCTGCGTGCGTCGGCCACGACCACCACGCACAACGAAACCATGCTGGCTGTGCAGCGCGCCGACACTCGGGTCACCAACGCTATCCGCGACGACATCAACGATTTGCGGCAAGAAATGCGCGACGAGTTCGCGGAAGTGAAGACAACGCTGGCCGAGCACAGCGGCCTGCTACGGGAAATTCTCGATAGGCTGCCCCGCAAATAGACCGGATACCAGGAACGCCCTCGGACGATCCGGGGGCGTTCTCGTTCGGACAATCGTTACCGGACAAGTTGCCCGCGCAGGAAGTCAGCGAGTGAACAACCATGCGATGACGATGAGAACCAGCAGGGCGACGAGGGCGAGCTGAACGCGCGAGCGCGGCATCAACGCGCCCCGCTCTGCGCGGTCTCGCGCACCGCGACCGGCCCGACGGGTTCGGGGATCGGGGCGGGTTCCGCGGTCACGACATCCTCGGGTGTCAGGGCAGGCACCGCGTCGCTATTGCGGCCGAGCAGTTGCAGGGAGATCCGCAGCACTCGATCCAGCAGGTAGGCGATGGCGAAGCTGAGCGGAACCATGCCGACCAACACCACGATGAACTGCGGGATAAACGGCAATCCCGCGACCCACAGCTCGAAGCCGTCCCACCAACCCGCAATTCGATGCACGGCACCAGCCTAGCGCTGTGTTGAATCGCCGCGCCTCCGGCGCGAACGTGGCTCGTAGGACTCGCGCCGTCACGGCTGAGTTTCCGTGGCACGTTCCGCGGTGGTCCGAGCGCGCTGATCGCGAGATTTCGGCGCGGTCGGTGGACGCCGAACGCGGACGGACCGAAGATGAGGTATGGCGTCTTCCGATGATCTGACCGTCGACGAGCCTGCCGACCTGCCTGCGCTCAGTCAGCTGGGTGATGCGCGCCAGCACGCGACCTATCCGCCGATCGACGATTACGCGTTCCTCTCCGACTGTGAGACCAGCTGCCTCATCGCCAGCAATGGCGGTGTCGAGTGGATGTGCGTGCCACGACCCGATTCGCCGAGCATCTTCGGCGCGATGCTCGATCGCAGCGCCGGACATTTCCGGATCGGCCCGTACGGAGTCAATGTGCCCGCGGCGCGGCGGTATCTGCCCGGCGGCATGATCCTGGAGACCACCTGGCAGTCCGAGACCGGCTGGCTGATCGTGCGCGACGCACTGGTACTCGGTCCCTGGCACAACAACGATCAGCGCAGCAAGACCCATCGCCGCACGCCAATGGACTGGGATGCCGAGCACATTCTGTTACGCACGGTGAAGTGCGTGAACGGCACGGTCGAGTTGGAGATGAGCTGCGAGCCCGCCTTCGATTACCACCGCGCCCCGGCCCGCTGGGAGTACACCGGCAAGGTGTACGAGGAGGCCACCGCGGTGCGCACCACCGATCCGACTGTGGGCCCGACACTGGTGCTGACCACCGACCTGCGGCTGGGACTCGAGGGTCGCGAGGCCCGCGCCAGGACCAGGATGAAGGAGGGCGACGAGGTGTTCGTCGCGCTGACCTGGTCGGAGCTGCCCGCGCCGCGTACCTTCGAGGACGCCGCGCAGAAGATGTGGCAGACCACCGAATGCTGGCGGGAATGGATCACCCTCGGCGATTTCCCGGATCATCCGTGGCGCAACTACCTACAGCGCAGTGCCCTCACGCTGAAGGGACTCACCTACGCGCCGACCGGTGCGCTGATGGCCGCCGCAACCACCTCTCTGCCGGAAACCCCTGGCGGACAACGTAACTGGGACTACCGCTATACCTGGGTGCGCGATTCCAGCTTCGCGCTGTGGGGCCTGTACACCCTCGGCCTCGACCGCGAGGCCAACGACTTCTTCGCCTTCCTCAACGACGCCACCACCGGCGACGACGGCGAACCCGTTCCGCTGCAGGTGCTCTACGGTATCGGCGGCGAACGCGACCTCACCGAGTCCACACTCGACAACCTGACCGGCTACGACGGCGCCAAACCCGTACGGATCGGCAACGGCGCGTACAACCAGGACCAGCACGATATCTGGGGCACCATGCTCGACGCGGTGTACCTGCACGTGAAATCCCGCCAACAGGTGCCGGAGTCGCTGTGGCCACTGCTGGAGCGCCAGGTCGAGGCGACCATCGCGCACTGGCAGGAGCCCGACCGCGGCATCTGGGAGGTCCGCGGCGAGCCACAGCATTTCACCTCGTCGAAGGTCATGTGCTGGGTGGCGCTGGACCGTGGCGCGAAACTGGCCGAACTGCACGGCGAATACGAGCGGGCCAGCGAGTGGTACACCATCGCCGACCAGATCAAGGCCGATATCCTCACCAACGGCGTGACCGCCGACGGTGTGTTCACCCAGACCTACGGCGGTGACACCCTGGACGCGTCACTGCTGCTGGTGGTGCTGAACCGCTTCCTGCCGCCCACCGACCATCGGGTGCGCGCCACCGTGCTCTCGATCGCGGACCGGCTCACCGAGAACGGTCTGGTGCTGCGCTACCGGACCGAAACCACCGATGACGGGTTGACCGGCGCGGAGGGCACCTTCACCATCTGCTCGTTCTGGTTGGTCTCCGCACTGGTGGAGATCGGCGAACTGCAGCGGGCTCGCCATCTGTGCGAGCGGCTGCTCGGCTACGCGAGTCCGCTGCGGCTCTACGCCGAGGAGATCGATTCGCGCAGTGGGCGTCATCTCGGCAACTTCCCGCAGGCATTCACCCATCTGGCATTGATCAATGCGGTGACACATGTGATCAGGGCCGAGCAGTCGCACAACTCCGGCAGGTTCCTACCAGCGCATACGCCGACGGCCGTGCCGAGCTGACAGACGGACGCGGCGGTCCTGCGCGCACTGCGCAGTGTCCTGCCTACGCGGCAGCACCATGTCCTGCCCTACGCAGCAGCACCATGTCCTGCCTACGCAGCAGCACCATGTCCTGCCTACGCAGCAGCACCATGTCCTGCCTACGCAGCAGCACCATGTCCTGCCTACGCAGCAGCACCGCGTCCTGCCCTACGCAGCAGCACCATGTCCTGCCTACGCAGCAGCACCGCGTCCTGCCTACGCAGCAGCACCATGTCCTGCCTACGCAGCAGCACCGCGTCCTGCCCTACGCAGCAGCACTATGTCCTGCCTACGCAGCGGCGTCGTGTCCTGCCTACGCAGCGGCCAATACGTCCCGC
>NZ_JBFAWD010000005.1:111640-153048 GCF_040680135.1 Nocardia sp. NPDC052112
GCCCACGCGACAGCACTGCACCCCGCCCACGCGACAGCACTGCACCCCGCCCACGCGACAGCACTGCACCCCGCCCACGCGACAGCACTGCACCCCGCCCACGCGACAGCACTGCACCCGGCCTATACAGCCGCGCTGATCCCGTCGGCCTCGGCGCGCAGCCCGCGCAACCTGCCGAGTTGCACATCCAGATCGGCGATACGTTCCTCACGGTGATCGCCGTATTTCCCATAGGCCACCTCCGCGATGCGCAGCCGTTCGTCGGCGGCGCGGAGCACATCGGTGGCGATATCGGTGAAGTGATCGCGCAGCGTGCGCTGCATGGCGCGCAACCGATTTCGCGATTCCTTACCGACCTGGAAGATCACATCGTCCATCAGTCTGGCCACGGAAACCTTGGCCTCGGCCTGACGGCGCTGCTTGCGCGCCTTGCGGTCGTCCCACAGCGCATTGGCGCCGAGCAATAGTGCGGCGGCGGCCGAATACCAGTTCACCAGTGGCATCTTCAGCAGACTTGTGAGCACACCGACCATCAGCAGACCACCGTAGGACCCGCGCATGACGGTAAGGAATTGCCCGAGCAGACCCGCTTTCCCACTGTTCAGCGGATCCAGCGGCGCGACCTGGTCGAGCACTTCACCGGGATTTTCCAGGCGTAGGTCCGGCAGCGGCGGGGTGCGGTGATCGGCGGGGAATTTAGCAGCCACCTGTTCGGACAGTTCCACCGCCCGATAGTGCGCCACCACGAAATTCTCTTCGACGGCCTCGCAGATGCGCGCGTCCAGATCCGCGCCGAAATCCTGCCAGCGGCGAGCCGGATCGGTATTGGCTATCTCGGCCTCGGCATCGCGCACCAGACTGCGTAGCCGGTGCCGCAGATCGTGTTCGATATCGGCCATCAGCTCGGTGCTGCCGTCACCGAGGGTGACCTGCCAGTTGGCCGAGCGCTGCCGCAGCTGATCTGCCTGATCGCGGGCGGCGACCAGTTGTTCGGTGATCTCCACCCGGCGGCGCGGATCGCGCAGCGCCCCGGCCTCGGTCCGCAGAGTCACCGCGAGATGGTCGACGACCAGTCGGATGTCATTGGCCGCGGCTTCCAGCACCAGGCTGTCGGCCCGCGCCAGCACATAGTCGCGCAGGTGGTCGACCAGTTGGGGCACACCGGATTCGATATCGCGCTGGTAATTGTTCGCCTGCAGATGCAGCAGCGCGGAGACGGGCGCCACCGCGAAGCTGAGGCCCGCCGCATCCAATAGCTCGCGATTGCGCTGCTGGGTGTGCTGCCAGTGTGGGTGCAGATCGATCTTGTTCAGCGCGCAGATGACCGTCGGACAGATCTGCTGGATGCGCTCGAGGTAGGCGATCTGCTCCGGGCTGAACTCGGTTCCCGCGTCACCGACGTAGAGCACGGCATCCGCGGCGGCGATCATCGACCAGGTGGTGTGATCGTCGCCGTCGCCGCCGGGTGCGTCCATCAGCACCAGTCCCTCGGCGAGCAGCGGGCTCGGCTCGGTGAATTCGGCGCGGATCACTCCGTCGGCGGCCAGCGCGGGCCCGGGGTCGAGCGGATCGACGGGCTGGCGTTCGATCCGGCCCGCACCCAACGATTTCACCAGCACGGCGGTCGGTTCCGGTCCGTACTCCGCGATCACCGGCACACTCAGCGCACTCTCGGTGGCGCTGACCCGTGCCCCGATCAGACCGTTGACCAGGGTGCTCATACCGTTCTTCGCGGCACCGACGACCACGAGGCGCAGTCGGGTATCACCGACCCTGGCCCGGACCATGCTCAATCGGCCACCCAGGTCTTGCCGGCCCGCGGAGCGGGTCATCTCCTGCAGTTGATCGAGGATTCCGATGACCGGCTCCATCGCCTCCGGATGTTTCACCGTGGCGGGCTCCAGCCCGGCTGCGGCTGACAACCGCTCCTCCTAACTGTCGTACGGATATCGCGTTCGACGATGACATGCGCCAGCGCGACGTGTGCGCGCGACCCCTGTGCGACTCCTAGATCAGGGTGATATCCAGGCCCGCCACCACGTGGTGGCCGTCGTCCATACCCGGATCGGGCAGCAGCGGGGTGGACAGCCCGGCGGCCATCAGGGGCAGCGCCGTGTGATCGGGCTCGTATACCGGGTGCCCGAAATCGGCTGGATCGCCGAGTTCGGCGGCAATCGGATGGGCCGGCGGCTTCATCGGGGCCACCGGTGCGGGCATCGTGGGCGCGGGCACATGGGGCTGCTGAGTCGGGATCGGGGCCGGAGAATTCACGGTCGGGATATCGACATCCACGGTCGGCGCGACCGTCGGCGCGGAATGGGTGACCGTCGGCAGCGATACGGTCGGCTCGACGGTCGGCACATCCACGGTCGGATCGTCGGCCGTCGGATAGGTGGTGTGCGGGGTCGAGTTGCCGCCGTTGACCGTGCTCGGAGTGGTTCCGCCACCGTGACCCGTACCGGTTCCACCACCGTTGCCGGTGCTCGGGATCGTCACATCATCGTCGTCCGGTGTCGTCGGCGTCGCGGTGTGGGTCGGCGCGTTCGTGGTGGGGGCGTGCGTGGTCGGCGCGTGGGTCGCGGTCGGGATCTTCGTCGTCCCGGTGACATCCGTGCCCGGCAGCGTGGTGGTGCCCGGTTTGGTGCTGCCCGTATCGGGCGTCTTGGGCGGATGCCCGGTGGAGTTGTCGCCGGGGACGACCGGGACCGGCACCGTCTTGGTGACGGTGGTCGGGGTGCTGGTCGGCGGTGTGTTGGTCGAATGCGAATCGTCGACCACGACCGGATGTTTCGCCGGCACCGGCCGCGGCTCGAACAAGGCGGGCACCGCCGCGGCGGGTGCGGTCAGCGGCGACGGACCCGACGGCGCGACAAGGACATTGGCGACCGGAGTGCTCGCCACATCCGGCTGAATCGTGGTCTGCAGCGGGGTGGCCGCGACCGGCGCGGCGACAGCCGCGGGCGCGACGACCGCGGCGGCCACCGGTGCGGGTGCGACGGCCGGTGCGATCGGAGCGGGCAGCGGCGCCGCGAACGGCTGCACGGGTTGCACCGCGACGGGCTGCACGGCCGAATACTGGGGGACGGACGCACCCACGGACTGGGTGCCGACCGGGTTGACCGCACCTTGCGTGCCGGAACCGTCGAGGCCGGAACGTCCGGTGGTGCCGGGGGTTTGGCCGAGCCAATCGGAGAACCTGTCGATATTGTCGCCGACCCGACCCACACCGACCTCGAACTTCAGCGCACCCTCGACCTCGACCTTGGACTGCGTGGCCAGATAGACCCCGTGCGGACCGGCGCTGAAGTCCACTTCGAGTTCGGTATGCAGGTTGAAGCTGGCTCCCGCATCCACGAATACGCCGACGGCATCCGGATTGCCGACACCGTGGAACAAATCGGCCCCGTGGAATGCGTCGCCACCGTGGAACAGCTCACCGCCGCCTCCGGTCGCGCCGCTGTGAAACATGTTGCCGCCGTAGAACGGTACGTGGCTCGCGACCGCGTCGCCGTCGTCGGGACTTTCGGCATCGCCGCTCACCGACTCGCTGATGTCCTCGGCCGTCCCCGACGTCGGAACACGAGGCAGGGCGAAGGGATTCGAACCCGGCGCGAGAAAGCTGTTCGGGTTCGGGAGGCTGAAACCGTGGCCGCCCTGACCGAAGTCGAATCCAGGCAGGTTACCGAAGCCGCCGGGTACGTGCCCGGTGCCGAGATCGAGACCGGACTGCGGTGCCTCGCTGTGCAGGTCGAGTCCGGACCGTTCGCCCTCGGTTCCGAGACCGAGTCCGGGCTGATAGCTGTTGCCGTACCCGGTGTTCTGCCACGGCTGTGGCGAATGCTGCTGCGGCGCAGGTCCGATGTACACACCGGAATTGGGCACATTCGGGATGGTGAACGGCGCGTTGACGCTGACATCGCGCGGGGTCGGCGTCGACGAATGCAGTGGTGCGGGCGGTGTCGAACTCGGGTCCGGATCCGGGAACGTGACCACCGGACTCGGCGCGTCCGCATCGGGGTCGCGGGTGTAGGCCGAAGTCCAGCTGTCGAGCCGTTGTGCGCCCGGATGAACGGGGGCGGTGCCGCCATTGCTGGCGACCAGCGCGCCGCCGGTGACATACGCGCCCGCCCTTGCCACCCGCGCGACGCCGGTGGCAACGCGATAGGCGGTGTCGCCCGCACTGCCGTCAGTTCCGGTGCCATCGCTGTCGAAGGGCAGGTCACTCGTCATGCAAGCTCCACTCTCAGGTTTCCAGCATCCTCACCACGCCGGGCAGACCGAGTGAAGATCACCTAACGATATTCCGGAAAACCCAACTGTCACATTCTGCGGGTCCGCAAAGAATACGACTGTGACAAGCAACACAACCTTGCCATCGCAGAAACCATAACGGAAGCCCCGTTTCTACGGGCGTCCCGAAACCAGCGGCAGGTGTCGCCATCGGACCTGCTCGAGCGCTTCGAGCCCGCGCCACGCGGCGGCCCGAAACCGTGACGACGAGACTAACTCGTCGGTGGCCACTCGTACAGCCCGAAGTTCGATGCGCCGCAAGAGATTTCTAATGATTGCTCAAGAGATGGTGAAGTTCGGCTCCCTAGCGTCGGTCTCGCCGGGACAACCCGGTACCAACGCGAAGGAGATCGCATCATGTCCGCACCCCTCGGACGCGGCCGAGCCCGCATTGTCACTGCTGTCACCGGTACCGCATTCGCCGCTACCGCGGCGGCGCTGGTCGCGGGCGCCGCCTCGGCCCAACCGCCGCTGCCGGCGCCGGGCGACGGGGACCTGCGGGTGACGTGTGTGTTGACGGGTCCAGGCGAACCACGCGTGGTGATCCAGGAGCGCAGACGGGGTCCGGCGCCCGGAGTGCAGACGGCGCCGCTGCCGCCGGACGTAGCGATGCCGGACTGCCCGGATATCGATCCGTCCGGACCGGTCAACGGGGCGCCTGCCCGGCCCGGCGGACCTATCCGGCCGGACGGGCCCGGCGTCGTGCAGATCCGACCCGCACCTGCGGCACCGACCGGCAGTAGCGGCAGCTGACCGGGCTCTATCGTGGCCCCATGGCCGGACAACGCATCCTGGTTGTGGACGACGAGGTTCGAGTTCTCGCGTCGCTGCGGCGCGGGCTCGAACTCTCGGACTTCGAGGTGGTCACCGCCGGGGACGGTGCCGAAGCGCTGTCGATGGTCCGCAGCGCCGATCCGGACGCCATGGTGCTCGATGTGAATATGCCGAATCTCGATGGGGCAGGCGTGGTTACAGCATTGCGCGCGATGGGCAACGACATTCCGATCTGCGTGCTGAGTGCCCGCACCGCGGTCAGCGATCGCATCGCGGCCCTGGAGCGCGGCGCCGACGATTACCTGACCAAACCTTTCGACCTCGGCGAACTCGTCGCCCGCCTGCACGCCTTGCTGCGCCGTCGGCCCACACTGATCCGGCCGTCCGGCGATGACCAACGCCAAGTGGGACAGGTGCGCATCGATCGGGCCGGATATCGGGTGTACGCGAGCGGACAGCAGGTGGAGCTGACCAAACGGGAATTCGAGGTGCTCGCACTGCTGGCCGAGAACATCGGCATCGTGCTCAGCCGCGAGCAGGTCCTTTCCGCGGTCTGGGGATACGACTTCAACACCGACACCAATGTGGTGGATGTGTTCGTCTCCTATCTGCGGCGCAAGTTGGAAGCCCACGGCGCGGCCCGGGTGATCCACACCGTCCGCGGCGTGGGTTTCGTACTGCGGGAGGAAGCGTGAGCGAGGGGGGCATCGGCATGCGGAGCCGAGTGCGGACGCCGAAGGTGTCGTTGTCGTTGCGTGCCAGGGTGGCGCTGGTATCGGGCATTGTCGCAGCGCTGGTGGCGGTCACGCTCGGCATCGCTTATACCGCCCTGCTCGATGCCACCGGGTCTCGACAGTTCGACGAGACGGTGTCGACGATGGGCGTCGCGGTTGTGCAACGGTTCGATGCGGCACCGCACGGGGAGATTCCGCCACTGCGACCGCTTCCCGCGCTGCCGCCGCTGCCGGGACCCGCGGTATCCGGGCCGGTGTTCGTCGGCCCCGGTGATGTCCGCACCACCGTGGCGGGTGCGCCCGGTCTGGTGGTGCGGCTCGATCCCGATCGCGGACTGGTTGATTCGGCCATCCGGCGCAGCCAGCTGATCGGCATCGCGATCGGCATCGTGGGCGTGCTGCTCGCCGCGCTGCTCGGCTGGTTCTTGGCCGGATACGTCGCGCGGCCATTGCGCAGACTCGCCACCGCGACGCACGGCATCGATACCCTCGAGCAACTCCCTCCGCTGAGCGGTCGCGGAGCTCGTGAGGCGGAAGAACTCTCCGATGCCATCACCCGCATGCTCGCGCGACTAGAGGCAGCGCACGGCGCCACCAATCGCGCACTCGCCAGCGCCAGGGACTTCGCCGCGGTCTGCGCACATGAGCTGCGCACACCACTCACCGCGATGCGCACCGATCTGGAAGTCTTGGCCACCAAGGAATTACCCGCCGAACAGCAGCGCGCGGTACTCGCCGATGTCCTGCTCGCCGAGCGCCAGATCGAGAACACCCTGACCGATCTGGAACAACTCGCCGTCGGCGAACTCACCGAATCCGACGCCTTCGAACCCTTCGAACTCTGCGAAATCCTCGACCGCGCAGTACAAGACGCCCGTCGCCGACACCCGGAGGTCCGCATCGACCTCACCGAATGCACCCCGACCACGCTGACCGGCCTACCGGGCGGCATCATGCTGATCGTCACCAACGCAGTCGCCAACGCAGTGCAGCACGGCCACGCCCGCACCATCACGATTGCCGTCCGATGCTGCGATCCGAACACCGCCGACACGCACCCCGTCGATCCAAGCCAGGCTGGTCCGAACCCCGCCGACCTCGATACGGCTGGCCCCGACCCTGACAATCCGAGCACCACCGGGATCAGCCCCGCCGAGACGAACCCTGCTGATCCGAAAGTCGTGGCTCAGTACGCTGATCCGCGCCGGGTCGATCCGAATACCCTCCGCCACAAGGTCGCCGACACCACCGCCGGAGTCGAGATCATCATCGACGACGACGGCATCGGCATCCCGGAAACCTTGCGCGCCACCGCCTTCGACCGCTTCGTCAAACGCCATGGCTCCCCTGGCTCCGGCCTGGGCCTCGCCCTCATTCGCCAACAAGCCGAACTACACTCCGGCACAGCCGAACTCGACCAAAGCCCGCTCGGCGGCGCCCGCCTGCGCGTGCGAATCGCCGCACCCTCTTCGTGAACTCAGCGAATCCACTCCCGCAGCGGCGCGGTATCGAGTGTGACCCCCACCGGTTCCGGCAGTGTCACCTCGAGGCCGATCGCATGTCGGTGCACGTCCAGGTATTGGCCGTTGTCCGGCTTGCTGAACACCACGACCTCAGCTGAATCCCGGTCGATGAGCAGATAGATCGGAATGCCGGTCTCCGCGAAGGTCGCTGGCTTGTCCACACGGTCGCGTTGGTTGGTATCCGAGTCCCACGACGTGACCTCAACGGCCATCAGCGCCGCGTGCGCGGACCCCCACTCTCCTTGTCCCAAGAACGCGTCGATCGGTGCCAATACGGCGTCTGGTCGTGCGCGCCCCTTGCGGTAGGCGCCTACCTCCAAGCCCTGCCCGGCAATATGTAGAAACAACCGAGGGCTCAGCGGCATAAGGGCGAGAAGCAACCAGTGCAGAATCCGGTTGTGCTCAGCATCGGGCACAGGTTTGACCCCCAGTCGTCCGCCGATCAGTTCGACACGCACACCCTCGGTCTCGCGTTCGACCGCACGGGCGATTGCCTCGAACTCGGACGTGAGGATTGGATCCTCATGCACTGCTGTCACCGCCCACCTCCCCGGTTTCTGCCGACCCGACAACGAATCCTGCCTCATAGTCGTCACCTATGAGGCATTATCTCGCAGTTTTCTGACCTATGCCGAGTGCCGGACGCCTACTTCTGCCCCTTCGGCTTATCGGCGGCGGCATCGGAGGACAACGCGGCTACGAAGGCTTCCTGGGGGACGTCCACGCGGCCGATGGTCTTCATGCGCTTCTTGCCCTCCTTCTGCTTCTCCAGCAGCTTGCGCTTGCGGCTGATGTCACCGCCGTAGCACTTGGCGAGCACGTCCTTGCGGATGGCGCGGATGTTCTCGCGGGCAATGATTTTCGAGCCGATGGCGGCCTGGATCGGCACCTCGAACTGCTGGCGCGGAATGAGCTCGCGCAGTTTGGTGGTCATCTTGTGGCCGTAGGCCTGGGCGGCGTCGCGGTGCACGATCGCGCTGAACGCGTCCACGGCCTCGCCCTGCAGCAGAATATCCACCTTGACCAGTGCCGATTCCTGGACACCCGACTCCTCGTAGTCGAGGCTGGCATAACCGCGGGTGCGCGACTTCAGCGAATCGAAGAAGTCGAAGATGATCTCGGCCATCGGCATCGTGTAGCGCAGTTCGACCCGGGTCTCGGACAGATAGTCCATGCCGCCCAGTTCGCCGCGCCTGGCCTGGCACAACTCCATGATCGAGCCGATGAATTCGCTGGGCGAGATGATGGTGCACTTGACCACCGGCTCGTACACATGCCGGACCTTGCCCTCGGGCCAGTACGACGGATTGGTGACGACGTGCTCGGCGCCGTCCTCCATCTCTACCTTGTAGACCACGTTCGGCGCGGTCGAGATCAGGTCCAGGTCGAATTCGCGCTGCAGGCGCTCACGGGTGATCTCCATGTGCAGCAGGCCGAGGAAGCCGCAGCGGAAACCGAAGCCGAGCGCTACCGAGGTCTCCGGCTCGTAGGTCAGTGCGGCATCGTTGAGCTGCAGCTTGTCGAGCGCGTCGCGCAGGTCCGGGTAGTCCGAGCCGTCGACCGGGTACAAGCCCGAGTACACCATCGGGCGCGGCTCGCGATAGCCGGTGAGCGGTTCGCTCGCACCGCCGCGCGCGGAGGTCACGGTATCGCCGACCTTCGACTGGCGCACATCCTTCACGCCGGTGATCAGATAACCGACCTCGCCGACGCCGAGGCCCTGGGTGGGCTTGGGCTCCGGAGAGACGATGCCGACCTCGAGCAACTCGTGGGTCGCACCGGTGGACATCATCTTGATCTTTTCGCGCGGAACGATCTTGCCGTCCACCACGCGGACGTAGGTGACCACGCCGCGATAGGTGTCGTAGACCGAGTCGAAGATCATGGCGCGCGCCGGCGCGTCCGGATCACCGACCGGCGGTGGCACCTGCTTGATGACCTCGTTCAGCAGCTCGGCGACACCGACGCCGGTCTTCCCCGAGACCCGCAGCACGTCATCGGGTTCGCAGCCGACGATATGGGCGATCTCGGCGGCGTAGCGGTCCGGATCGGCGGCGGGCAGGTCGATCTTGTTCAGCACCGGAATGATCGTCAGATCCTTGTCCAGCGCCAGGTACAGATTCGCCAGTGTCTGCGCCTCGATGCCCTGCGCCGCATCGACCAGCAGCACCGCACCCTCGCACGCCTCGAGCGCACGCGACACCTCGTAGGTGAAGTCGACGTGGCCTGGCGTATCGATCAGATGCAGCACATAGTCGGTGCCGTCGACCTGCCAGGGCAGCCGCACATTCTGGGCCTTGATGGTGATGCCGCGTTCCCGTTCGATATCCATCCGGTCCAGGTACTGGGCGCGCATCGCCCGCTCCTCGACCACACCGGTGAGCTGCAGCATGCGGTCGGCCAGCGTCGACTTGCCGTGGTCGATGTGCGCGATGATGCAGAAGTTCCGGATCCGGGCGGGATCGGTGAACGTCGTGTCGGCGAAGCTGGCGGGCACTCCACTCCTCATGGGTATCGGCAAACTGCCGTCTATCGTCCCATGCGCGCCCTACCCGCGAGTCCAGCGGTCCCTCGGCGCCGCCGCGGGTTCGTCACATTCGACGTGCGTTATCGACGAGCCGTCAGCCGAATCACCGGAATAATCCGGTCGGTCTTCTTCTCGTAGCTGCCGAACCGCGGCGCCACCGACAGAATCCGCTGCCAGGCCGCGTCCCGATCGGCACCGGTGAGTTCCTCGACGTCGACAGCCACCGTGCCACGGTCGGCCAGCTCGATGGCGGCCTGATCGGGATGGGTCATCAGGTTGTGGTACCAGTCCGGGTTGGCATCCGCCCCGGCGGCCGACGCCGAAATCAGCCAGGCATTGTCGTCGCTATCGGGAAACCAGCCGACCGGCGACTGCCTCGGCTGACCGCTCTTACGGCCGATGGTGTGCAGGACCAGCAGATTCATTCCCATGGCCCGGCCCCCGCCGCGGCGAGCGCGGGCACTCATGAACCGGTTCATCAGCCTGGTCACCGGGTTCGAACGCAGTTTGTGCATCACTGTCTCCTTCGTCGAATCAATGTGGCGCGGTGAGCTACACTCACAATATCTCAACGCTTGTCTACTTTTTAGGGAGAGCCCGAACGAGATGCCGAGACAGCCGGATCCGCCATCGACCAAGGGGGAGCGCACTCGCGCGCGCATCCTGGCCGCGGCCAGGCGGGTATTCGCCACCGTCGGATTCGAGCGAGCGACGATCCGCGGCATCGCCACCGCGGCCGAGGTCGACAAGTCCTCGGTAATTCAATACTTCGGCAGCAAGCTGCAGTTGTTCCGCGAGGCCGTGCACTGGGACATCCCCTTCGATCGGATCCTGTCCAGCGACCCGACCCGCACCGCGTCGAACCACGTGCGCGGGATTCTCGAAAGCTGGGCAGCCCAGCCCGACGGTCCGATGGTCGTGTTATTGCGCGCGAGCCTGACCAGCGACGACGCCGCCGAGATCCTGCGCGCCCACATCACCGAGCAGGCCGTGGACAAGCTCGCCGCGACCATCGACGCCCCGGATGCACGGCTGCGCGCCGCCCTGGTCCAGGCCATGCTCATGGGCATTGCCAGTCAGCGGCATCTGTTGCGCATGCCCGATCTGCACGCCGCCGACATCGACGACATCGTGCGTCTGACGACGCCACTGCTGCGCGAACTGATCGCGCCGACCGAGTCGGATTCCGACGGAAAGTGAGCCGCCGCATGCGCGGTGGCTGAACCAGGAAAGGAAGCACCACCATGGGACTGTTCACCGAGAAGGAGCAGCAGTACCTGGAGCAGCAAGCTCTGGGACGGTTGGCGACGGCCGGTAAAGCGAGCCTTCCGCACGTCATCCCGACCGGATTCCACCTCGACGCGGAGCGTGGCGTCATCAAGATCGGCGGGCACGCCTACCGGGGCCAGGAGCGGCTCTACCTCCGCCACCTGCGCGCGAACCCGAAGGCGGCGTTCGTCGTCGACGACCTCGTCACCGAACCGACTTGGACGCCGCGGGGTATCACCATCAAGGGCGAGGTGCGCATCCACGAGTCGGGCGGTGAGACCCTCGGCCCCGGCTTCGGCCCGCGCTGGATCGAGCTGATCCCGAACTGGGTGAACTCGTGGGGTATCGATGCCGATCCGTTCACGCCGACCGCCCCGCGCAAGCGCACCTCGGACGAGCAGTGAGCCCCAGGCCGCAGCAGCGGGCCGTGCGGGGGCCGGCAGACGCGTTGATCGCCGCGACGAGTGGGCCCCAGTCGACTGGCGTCGAATTTCTTGTTCAAACAATAAGATAGCTCTAATGCAGCACACAAGGTGCAGGTCACTAGTCAATTTCGCCAGCCCAGCTGCACTTTTTCAGAGGTAAGGAATACTCCTAGCGAATTAGTTGTTCAGACATCTATGCAACACGCAGTCGCTCGAACTCGAAGACAGCGGCACCGCGTGATGCACACCCCGGCCGACAACACCGCCGGTCCGGACAGCGTCCGACAACACCTCAGGAGACACCTATGACCACGGCCTTCGATCCGATCGACCTCGCGGGCACAGCGCTGCGGAACCGCATCGTGATGGCACCGATGACCCGCAGCCGCGCCTATGGACCGGGTGCGACCCCGACCGCCGATATGGCGACCTACTACGCCCAGCGCGCCGGCGCCGGACTGATCGTCACCGAAGGCACCCAGCCTTCGGCGGTCGGCCAGGGCTACCCGTTCACCCCCGGCCTGCACTCTGCCGAGCAGGTCGCCGCCTGGCGTCAGGTCACCGACGCCGTGCACAACGCGGGCGGGACGATCTTCGCGCAGCTGATGCACACCGGCCGGATCGGGCACCCGAGCATGCTGCCCGGCGGACTCGCACTGGTCGGACCGTCGGCCGTCGCCGCCACCGGGCAGACGTTCACCCCCGAGGGTCTGCAGGACTTCGTCACCCCCGAAGAGCTGACCGAGGCCGGCATCACGGAGACGATCGCCGATTTCGCGCTGGCCGCCCGCAACGCCGTCGAGGCCGGCTTCGACGGGGTCGAACTGCACGGCGCCAATGGCTATCTGCTGCACCAGTTCCTGTCCACCAACGCCAATCAGCGCACCGACGGCTGGGGTGGCTCGGTCGAGGGCCGGATCCGGTTCCCACTCGCGGTGACGCGGGCCGTCGTCGCGGCCATCGGCGCCAACCGCGTCGGGCTGCGCCTGTCCCCCGCGAACGTCCTCAACGACATCGTCGAGGACGACTACCGCGACACCTACCGTGCACTGGTAGACGCACTCGAGCCGCTCGGCCTGGCCTACCTGCACGTCATGGAGATGGGCCACGGGGCGGACCGGGATCTCACCCTGGACCTGCGCAAGCGGTTCGGCGGTACGTTCATCCTCAACCCGGCCACGCCCGACGCCGTAACGGGTCTCGACGAGTTGTCCCTGGTCGAGGATGGGACCGCCGACATGATTTCGTTCGGCGCACTGTTCCTGGCCAACCCGGACCTGCCGGCCCGTCTGGCCGCCGGCGGACCGTTCAACACCCCCGACCGGACCACTTTCTACGGCGGTGATGAGCGGGGATACCTCGATTACCCCACCCTCGCCGCATAGGGACGGACCGACCGCCGCCGCGGGTGCCGGGCATCGGCACACAGAAAGACAGGCCAGCGCCCGCGATAGGCTCCCACCTGTTCGAACAGCGACTGCGGGGAGACCGATGAGTCCATCGAAGAATCAGGCCCCGACACCGACCGAGGACGCCGCGGCGACGGCGGACGTGCCACTGCCGCCCTCGGTGCAGGCAGGCTCGCTCAACCATGCCATCGTTCGCGTCGCCCGCCTGCACCGGCTGCTGGCCGGTCAACTACTGCGTCGCGTCGGCCTGCACCCCGGCCAGGAACTGGTCATGATGCAGCTGTGGGACCGCGGCCCCCAACGTCAGACCGACCTGGTGCGCATGCTCGGCTCCGACGCCGCCACCATGACCCGCACCATCCAGCGCCTCGAACACGCCGGCTTCGTCCGCCGCCGGGCCTGCGACACCGACAAACGCGCCACCATTATCGAGCCGACCCCCGCCAGCCAGGCACTGCGCCGCGAGGTCGAAGACATATGGGCCGAACTCGAAAACAGCGTCACCGCGGGCCTGACGCCCGAACAGCAAAGCGCCGCACTGGAAGTCCTCGATCAGATCGAGGGCAGCCTCGCCCGAGCCACCAGACCGACCGCATGAGATAGCCACGCCCGCTCAGCCGCGATAGCCGGTGCCGGGGATGCGGTGCGCGTAATCGGCGCACAGGTAGGTCTCGGGTACCTGCTCGGTCACCGGCACCTCGAAATAGTCGTCCTTGGTGCGAACCGCGAGGTATTCGTCCTTGGCGTCGCGATGACACCACATGCCGGTAAGGCCGTGGCCGTACGGCGAATAGTCGGAGAACAGGCACGTTACGCAGGAGAGCAGGCGGACGTCGTCCGGAAACTGTTGGCCGAGCCGGAACAACGCGTCTTCGAAGTATTTATCGGTGCCCTGGTAGGTGAGCCCGTCGATATCGATGGCGAGTTCGAGCGACTCCCCCGCGCCGCCGGGCGGCAACGTCAGCCGGAACTGGATCGCGCCGGGGCGCCGCTCGCTGTCCACCTGCACCGTGCAGGGCATCTCGCCGGAGAAGGCGCAGCCCGAGATGGCATCCCACTCGTCGACGGGCAGTCCGACCCGAAGCGCAGCACCCCTGTCGTATGGACCGAGTGCATCGAAGTCCGGGCCCGCCACCGGGACGCCACGGATCACGGTTCGGATGTCGAACCGGTGCGGACCCCAGTGCCGCGATGGCCCGATCCGCCACACGATGCGCTCGATACCGTGTCGGTCCTGGTAGGTCCCCGGAAAAACCTGCGGCTGCATGGACACCTCCCGACGCCGAATGCCCAGACTCTAACCGAGGATTTGCCTACCTGAGCCGGGGTTGCGCTGGACGGCTTCACGGAAGCAGTCCCGATGATCGGGCAATTCCCTCTCACCGCCGAGGCCGCGGTCGTAGTTTCGGTGAGTGGAGAAACTGATCTTCGTCCTGCGGCACGCCGATCGCGATGCCACCGAGTCGTGGTGCGAAGCGCTGCGCACCACCGTGGCCGGGCGCCTCGTCGAACTCGGGGTGGCGGGTGTCACCGTCTACGTCCGCGACAGCGTGGTCCAGGGTGCGCTGATGCGCTACGCCACGATGGATCCACCGATCGCCGCCGTGGTCACGGTCTGGCTCGAGCAGAGCTACGGGCCGGAGGCGACCGCGGCGGCGGGCATCCTCGGTGAGGTCGCCGCAGCAGTTCACGGCTACCTGGTGACCGAGTCGGTACCGCTGCGGCTGGACGACTCCAACCCGGTGCGCACCGAGGGCTTCGGCAATCTGGCATTCCTGCGCAGGCCCGCCGAGCTCACGCCGCAGGAGTGGTTGCGGCGCTGGCAGGGGCAGCACACCATCGTCGCCATCGAGACGCAGTCGACGTTCGGCTATACGCAGAATGTGGTCGTCCGGGCAGTCACACCGGACGCGCCCGCCATCGATGCCATTGTCGAGGAACAGTTCCCGGCCGCGGCGCTCACCGATCCGATGGTCTGGTACGGCGCGCGCGACGCGGCCGAGTTCCAGGATCGGGTGGGGCGGATGCTGGCGTCGGTCGCGCGGATCGGGGCCGACCGCGATCTCGATACCGTGTCGGTGAGCAGATATCCGGTACGGCACCCATTCTTGATGCCGAACTCCGTTGCAGCACAGCAGAACCCCGGCGCATGAGATTCACCTACGCGCAGGCGATGGCCGATCCGGCGCACTATGTGCCGCTGGCACGCGCGGCCGAGGCGGCCGGGTTCACCAGTATGTCGGTGGCCGACAGCATCGCCTATCCGGCCGAGTCCGACTCGACCTATCCCTACTCCCCTGATGGCAATCGGGAATTCCTGGAGGACAAGCCGTTCGTCGAGACCTTTGTCCTGTCCTCGGCATTGGCGGCGGCGACCACGACGCTGCGGATCGTGCCGTTCGTGCTGAAGCTGGCGATCCGGCCGCCGGTGCTGGTCGCCAAACAGGCCGGTTCGCTGGCCTGTTTGAGCGGCAACCGGTTCGCGCTCGGCGTTGGAATCAGCCCGTGGCCAGAGGATTTCGCGATCATGGGCGTCCCGTTCGAGCGGCGCGGCAGGCGGATGGACGAATGCGTGCGGATCATTCGCGGGCTGTGTGCGGGGGGCTACTTCGAATTCCACGGCGAGTTCTACGACATCCAGTCGATCAAGCTCACCCCGACGCCGTCCGAACCGCTGCCGATTCTGGTCGGCGGGCACAGCGACGCCGCGCTGCGCCGCGCCGTGCGGCTCGGTGACGGGTGGATGCACGCCGGCGGCGATAACGCGGAGTTGACGCGACTGCTCGGCCGAATCGACGAATTACGTAGCGAGCGTGACGATCCGGGGGCTCGGTTCGAGATCCACGTCGTCGCGCCGGAGGCCTATTCCGTCGACGGGGTGAAACGGCTGGAAGACCGCGGGGTCACCGATGTGATCGTCGGTTTCCGCCCCTCCTACCGGCACGGGGTCGATGTGGAGCCGCTGGACACCAAGATCGCCCGGCTGGAGGAATACGCGGAGACGGTCATTACCAAGGCCCGGTAAGGGTCCGGCAGGGATGAGAAGGCGAGACCCGCCCGTTACCATCCAAGGATGGCCGGAACTTGGAACACGATCGGCAAGCAGCTAGGCCTCATCGCGAAGGAGCAGGGGCCCAAGATCGTCAAGCAGCAGGCGCCGAAGCTGGTGGACAAGCTGCAGCGCTCATCGCTGCTCGAGCGCGCGGTCGGGTCGTTCGCGACACGTAAGGCGCCCGCGGTCGCGGTCCGGCCGACCGCCTCGACCCCGGTCCCGACCGCCGAGCGGGCCAGGCAGATCGTCTACTGCCCGCAATTGGACGGTCGCGCCGACCCCGGCGAAATCGTGTGGACCTGGGTGCCCTACGAGGAGGATCCGAACAACGGCAAGGACCGCCCGGTGCTCGTCGTCGGCCGCGACCGCAGGACCCTGCTCGGGCTGATGCTGTCGTCGAATCCGGAACGCGCGCACGACCGCGACTGGATCGGAATCGGCAGTGGTAGTTGGGATCACGAGGGCAGGCCGAGCTGGGTGCGCCTCGATCGGGTACTGGACGTGCCCGAGGACGGCATTCGCCGCGAAGGCGCGATCCTGGCGCGCAAGACCTTCGACATGGTCGCCCACCGCCTGTGTGCCGAATACGCCTGGCACTGACCTGGGAATCGGGCCTGAACGGTCAAGAGACCATTTCGCGGGAGCGGCCGAAGAGCAGGCCGTAGATCAGTGCGCCGAGTACGCCGCCGATGAGCGGGAACACCACGAAGACCCAGACCTGAGGTCCAGCACCGTCCTGATAGAAGGCGACGGCGAGGCTGCGGGCCGGATTCACCGAGGTGTTGTCCACCGGGATCGAGATCAGGTGGATGACCGCGAGCGTGACACCGATCGACAGCCCGGCCTGCGGGATATCGGAGATCTGGTCGGTGGAGGCCAGCACCACGAAGACCAGCAGCGCGGTCAACATGACCTCGACGATGATCGTCGCGGACAAGCCGTACCCGTTCTGGATCACCACCTGCCCCAGCGGACCGCGCACCGCGGACGGACTGTGCTTACCCCAGCCGTTCGCGCCGAGCCCGTTGACCGCGCGGTCGTAGGCCGGCAGATTCTTCGCGATCGCGAACAGGACGAGCCCGGCCAGGAATCCGCCGATCAGCTGCGCGATCACATAACCGACCGCGGAGACCACCGAAAGCCTGCCGAGCAGCAGCTGCCCGACGGTCACGGCCGGATTCACATGGCAGCCCGAGATCGGACCGATCGAGTAGACCAGGAACAGCAGGGAAAGGCCGAAGGCCAATGCCACGCCCAGCCCACCGACGCGTTCACCGGCCAGCACCGCGGTGCCGACACCGCTGATCACCAGAACGAACGTGCCGAGCGCCTCGGCCGCCCACTTCTTGGCCTCCGGCGTCGGCTCCAGTTCGGTGACTTCCTCGACGACTTCCTGAGCAGTGGGAGACATACGCGCCACCTTCCGAGAGGATCGTTCCCATTCGCACGGAAAAGACACTGGTTCTGCGTGCAGAGCTGGTATGGCCGATGTGAAAGAGGACGTTACGCGAGACCGGTGAGCACTACAACGACCGTCGGATATCGGCGATGACCGATTTCGCGAGCATATGCCCACGACCGGCAAAGATCCGGGAAAGCGGACGAGCCTAGGCCAGCCGGGTGATCTCCACGACGACCTCCAGATCGGTCGAGCCACCGCCGGAAAAGATGCCCTTCAGCGGCGGCACATCCGCGTAGTCGCGGCCGACACCGACGGATATGTGCTGTTCGTTGATGGCGATATTGTTGGTCGGATCGTAGCCCCACCACGCGCCGGTCCAGGCCTCGATCCAGGCGTGCGACTGCCCCGCGACCGTCATATTGATCTCGGCGTTCGGATTGGGGTGCAGATATCCGGAGACATAGCGGCTCGGAATTCCCATGCTGCGCAGTAGCACCAGGGTCAGATGCGCGTAATCCTGGCATACGCCTTGACGTTCGGCGAAGGCCTGCACGGCCGAGGTGTGCACCGAGGTGGTGCCCGCGATGTAATTCATTTCGTCGTGCACCCATTCGGCCGCGCGCACCACGGCTTTCGCGGGCGGTACACCGCGTGCCAGCTGTTTCGCGATCGCGGCCAGCTTCTTGTCCTTCGGCACATAGGCGGTGGGCGAGAGCATTTCGTCGAACCGGTCACCGATGTGTTCGGAACGCAATTCCTCCCAGGACAACTCCTCGGCCGCACCGGCGAACGGCTCGGTCTCCACCACCGATGATCCGGTGACCTCCAATTCGGTATGCGGCGCGTGCAGATCGAAGGAGGTGACCGCGGTACCCCAGTAATCGGTGTAGCGATAGGACCGGGTGGAGGGCACCGTCTCGACCCGATTAAGGATGACGTTCTGCCTGCCGTCCGCGCGCGGTGTGAGCCGCGCCTCGTTGAACGATCGGGTAACCGGGGCGTCGTAAACATAACCGGTGGTGTGCACCACCCTGATCCGCCAGCTCACAACTCTCCCTCCACCTGCGCATGGTTATCGTGACTGCTGCGCAGATCGGTCCAGGCCACCCACGGGGCGGCATGGAAGTACTGCAGTGCGATCGCCTCGCTGACCTCACGACAGGTCTTCTGCAGCGAAAGCAGGCGATTCTGCAGATCCTCCAGCAGCGCACCTGGCGGCAGGAATTCGAGTTCGCTGCGGGCCCGACCGAGCAATCGCTGTGCCTCGTGTCGCGCACCGACCCGGCTGCTCGGGCGCTGGTCGAGTTCGGCGAGGCAGGCCTCGGCCACCCGCACCGAGTGGAAGACCGAACGCGGGAAAAGCCGATCCAGCAGAATGAATTCGGCGACCAGATTGGCATCGAGCGCACCGCGATGGGTGCGCAGATAGGTGTCGTGTGCCCCGGCCGAGCGCAGTACGGTCACCCAGGCCGGTGACGAGGTGCGGTCGCCCGCGCGCGAAAGCAGCAGGCGCACGGTCATATCCACGCGTTCGATGGAGCGGCCGAGCAGCAGGAAGCGATAGCCGTCGTCGCGACTGAGCGTGGAATCGGACAGTCCGGCGAACATCGCCGCCCGATCCTTGATGTAGTGGAAGAATTCGTGCGGGCCGAGACTGCGAGCGGCCTTCTCGGCGGCCGTGAGCCCGATATAGGTGGCGTTCAGGCACTCCCACATCTCGCTGGAGGTCACTTCGCGTGCGCCCCTGGCATTTTCGCGGGCATTGGCAATCGAGTCGACAATGGAATTGCCGTGGTCGTGGCTGAATGCGACCAGGTCGGTGACCGACCAGACATCGAGTTCGACATCGGGTGGTTCGATGCCGAGCACCCGCAACAGGACTCGCGAGGTTCGGTCCGGATCCACCGTGGCATCCTCGAGCAGCTGATGCACCGCGACGTCGAGGATGCGGGCGGTATCGTCGGCGCGTTCGACGTATCGTCCGATCCAGTACAGCGATTCGGCGTTGCGGGCCAGCATCAGCGCATCACCGGGCCCTGCTGCGGTAGGCCTCGTCCCAGGTGCTGACGCTGCCGCATCGATCCCAGCCGCTGCTCCTGTTGTTGCTGCTGCTGTTGCTGATTCGCTTGTGCCGCGGTCAATTCCCGGCCGAGCTCACGCTGATCGGACTGTGGCGGGTCGCTGACCAACTCCTCGCCCGCGAGCTCACGGTCGACGGGCGAGGCGCGCCCGGCCAGCACCCAGGTGTCCTTGCTGCCACCGCCCTGACTGGAATTGACGACGAGCGAACCCTCCGGTAGTGCCACCCGCGTCAGACCGCCCGGCAGCACCCAGATGTCGTCACCATCGTTGACCGCGAAGGGCCGCAGGTCGACATGGCGCGGCACCAGCTCGTTTCCGATCTTGGTCGGCACGGTGGACAGCTGCACCACGGGCTGGGCGATCCAGCCCCGCGGATCCGACTTGATCTTGCGCCGGGTCGCCTCCAATTCCCGCGGCGTGGCCGCCGGACCGATGACGATGCCGTAGCCGCCGGACCCCTCGACCGGCTTGATCACCAGCTCATCGATGCGGTCGAGCACCTCTTCGCGCTCGTCGTCGAGCCAGCAGCGATAGGTGTCGACGTTGGGCAGCACCGGTTTCTCGGCGAGGTAGTACTCGATGATCGTCGGCACATACGCATAGGTCAGCTTGTCGTCGCCGACGCCGTTGCCGATCGCGCTGGAGATGACCACGTTGCCCGCCCGCGCGGCATTCACCAATCCGGCGACACCGAGCACCGAATCGGGCCGGAAGTGCATCGGGTCCAGGAAGGTGTCATCGATGCGGCGGTAGATCACATCGACCTGGCGCTCCCCTGCTGTGGTGCGCATATAGACGACATTGTCGCGGCAGAACAGGTCGCGCCCCTCGACCAGTTCCACCCCCATCTGCCTGGCCAGCAGCGAATGTTCGAAGTAGGCCGAGTTGTAGACGCCGGGCGTGAGCACCACGACCGTCGGATCGGCCTCGTTCGGCGCGGCCGAGGCACGCAGCGCCGCCAACAGATGGGTGGGATAGTCACCGACCGCGCGCACCCGGTGCGAGGAGAACAGATCCGGGAAGACCCGCGCCATGGTGCGCCGATTCTCCATGACATAGGACACCCCGGAGGGTGAGCGCAGATTGTCCTCGAGCACCCGGAAATCGCCGCGCTCGTCGCGGATCAGATCGATACCCGCCACATGGATGCGCACGCCGTTCGGGGGCACCAGTCCGGCGGCCTCGCGATGGAAGTGCTGGCACGAGGTGACCAGCCGCTTCGGGATGACCTCGTCGCGCAGGATGTTCTGCTCGCCGTAGACATCGGCGAGGAACAGTTCCAGCGCCGTCACCCGCTGCTTGATCCCGCGCTCCAGCTTGGCCCATTCGGCTGCCGCGATCACCCGGGGCACCAGATCGAGCGGGAAGGGCCGCTCCTGTCCGGACAGCGAGAAGGTGATGCCCTGATCGATGAAGGCGCGGTCGAGTGCGTCCGAGCGGGCCGCGAGATCGGCCACGTCGATGGGTGCCAGCGCCGAGAAGATGCCCCGGTACGGTTGACGCACCCGGCCCTGGCCGTCGAACATCTCGTCGAAGGCGTCCGCGTAGCGGCCGGGCCGATAGCCCTCGAAAAGTCCGGATGTGGTTGCTCTGCCGTTGCCGTTCGCATGCCCGTTCGACCGGGCACGGGTCGGCGCAGGTGATCGTGCCGAACGTGGCGGCGAAGCGGAAGTCATGCAAAAATCGTGCTACACGCAGCGTCAATGCTGTGTGAGACACAGGTAAATTTCTCGCATCACTCCGGGTTCCGCATAATTTTCACGGTCGGTAGCGTTGCCGGTCGAGCCGTTCGCGCGGTGGCGGTTCCGCATGCCGGATGGTGGTGATTTCGTGTGCGACGCGGCGGCTGGTACCCTCGATCTTCGGCGCCGCGTTACCTGATTACTCCGGTTACCAACGCGCGCTCGCGAACTTTTCAGCACAGTCCACCAGCGACAGGAACACGAGGAAACAGGCGTGGCCAACATCAAGTCCCAGATGAAGCGGATCCGCACCAATGAGGCGGCGCGTAAGCGCAACCAGTCGGTCAAGTCCGAGCTGCGCACCGAGATCCGCCGCTTCCGGGAGGCCGCCGCGGCCGGTGACACCGAGAAGGCCGCCCAGCAGCTGGTCGTCGCCAGCCGCAAGCTGGACAAGGCCGCCTCCAAGGGCGTCATCCACGCCAACCAGGCCGCCAACAAGAAGTCGGCTCTCGCGCTGGCGCTGAACAAGCTCTGATCTCACCGGTATCGACTGCGGTACCAACCCATACGTTGACGCAGCCGCCGTGGCCCCGATGACCACGGCGGCTTTTGTCGTCCCGTTGCGAGGATCACTTTTCCGATTCGGCGACCTGAATTCGGATATTTCTTCAGCAATAGTTCAGCAATCTTCCATTTCGATAACGATGCTGCCCCCTGGGCGCTGAGCGGAACCGTCCCGACAGGTGCCGTGTCATCGAGACTGTCCTGGCAAATCGGCAGGAAAGTGGCGGTCCGAGAACATACCCAGGTCATCGCCGCATCCCACTCCTCGAGCCGAATTCTGATCAGGCAGCCACATGTCGGAGGTTCCCGCTACGATTCGGCGCATGGTTACCGTGTACGCCAATCAGACGCCGGTTCGCTCCGAAGATCTGCCGGATGTCATCCGCGCAGCCGAGGTCCTAGGTATCGGACTGAAGATCGAGAACGTCATGGTCCCCGACGAGGAAGGCGGCTACTCACTGGAGTGGATCGTCACCCGGGACGAGGAAATTCCGGTCTACGAGGAGTGGGAGGGCCGGTACGAGGAGTCCGAAGACGACGTCGAGCTGGTTCTCAGCTCGGTCGAATAGGTCCCCGCGAATCCGCACCCGCACCGAGCGGGTGCGGATCTCCGACGGGGCGAGTACTCAATCCGAGTCGGCGTTCAAACGATCCAGCGCGGCCTGCGAGTCGGCGTCGGCCGCGCGATAGATGATGATGCGCTGGTCCGGATCCTGTAGCGGCATGAGTACTTCGAAATTGACCACCAGCGGCCCGACCTCCGGGTGTCGCAGCGGCTTCTTCCCGCGCCCCTGCACCCTGACGTCGTGTCTAGCCCACCCCTGTGCGAACTCCTCGCTGCGGGCGGTGAACTCGGCGACCCGATCGGCCAGTTCCTGATCGTCCGGATGGGCCGCCCACGCGGCGCGCAGATCGGCGGCCCCCTCGCGAATGATCCGATCCCGGTCGCAGTAGAAATCACGCAGCGCGGGATCCAGCAGGCACAACCACATGGAGTTGCGCTGCCCCTGCGGCAGGGCACCGAAGTCGACGATCAACCTCGCCATTTCCGGATTCCACGCCAAGATGTCGTAGCGGTGGTTGATCAGCATCGCGGGCAGTGGCGACAGATCCTGCACCAGCAGCTCCAGCGCGGGTGCGGGGACGGTGCTCGGTTTACCGGCATTCGGCTGACGCTGCTGGGCCAGATCGAAGAGGTAGGCGCGCTCATCGGTATTCAGGCGCAGGGCCCGTGCGAGCGCCTCCAGGACGTCCGCGGAGGGGCGCAGGCCGCGCCCCTGTTCCAGCCGCACGATGTAGTCGGTGCTCACGCCGGCAAGCTCGGCGACTTCCTCGCGCCGCAGACCCGGGGTGCGCCGAGCCTGTTTGCGCGCGGGCAGACCCAGATCGCCGGGATTCAGGCGCTCGCGCCGGGCGCGCAGAAAGGTCGCGAGTGCCTGTGCCCAATTCGCGGAGCTCCCCGGCCCTCCGTGGTCGCGCGAGCTACCGCCACCTGGCCTGAGCTCGCCCCGCTGTGTGGCATTCACCGTGCTGGTCATCGTCCTCGATCTTACGACTGACTAGGACTGGCTTTCCCAGGAAGAACCTTCCCTTACCTATGCACTCGCACCGCTCCAGACTCGAAGGCACCGGAAACGAAGTACGAACGACAGGAGCACGACATGTCCGGAGCCCGCACTCTCGATACCTACCGGTTGCTCGGCCGCTCTGGTCTTCGGGTGTCTCCGCTGTCCCTGGGAACCATGACGTTCGGCGCCGATTGGGGTTGGGGCGCCGATAAGGACGAGGCCCGCAAGATATTCGACACCTACGTCGAGCGCGGCGGCAACTTCATCGATACCGCGAGCCAGTACACCAACGGCACCTCCGAGCAGCTGCTCGGCGAGTTCAGCGCCGCCAATCGCGAAAGTCTGGTGCTGGCAACGAAATACACGATGCTGCGCCGCCCGACCGATCCCAACTCCGGTGGCAATCACCGCAAGAGCATGGTCGGTTCGGTAGAGGCCAGCCTGCGTCGGCTGAATACCGACTACATCGATCTGCTGTACCTGCACGCCTGGGACTTCCTGACCCCGGTAGAGGAAATCCTGCGCGCCATGGACGATCTGGTCCGCGCCGGCAAGGTGCTCTATGTCGGCATCTCCGACGCACCGGCCTGGCAGGTCGCACGCATGCAGACCATCGCCGACCTGCGTGGATGGTCGCCGCTGATCGCTTTGCAGATCGAATACAGCCTGATCGAGCGGACTGTCGAACGCGATCTCATCCCGATGGCGCGGGAACTCGGCCTCGGTGTGGTGCCGTGGTCGCCGCTGGCCAGCGGGGTGCTCACCGGCAAGTACAGCCGCGCCGATCTGGCGCACGACGCGGACAGCGCACCCGAGGGCACGCGCAAGAATGTGGCGGCCGCCAACGGCTCGCTCACCGAACGCGGCCTCACCATCGCCGAAGTGGTGAAAGACGTTGCGGCACAACTGGGTAAGACGACCGCACAGGTAGCACTCGCCTGGACGCTGCAGAACCCGGGCGTGACGGCGCCGATCATCGGCGCGCGCACGGCGGCACAGTTGGAGGACAACCTCGGTGCGCTCGAGGTCGAATTCGATGCCGCGCAGTTGGACCGGCTGCAAGCGGCCAGCGCAATCGAACTCGGCTTTCCCCACGACATGCTGTCCCGCCCGATGACCCGCGGAGTGACCTTCGGCGACCTGAAAGTCGAAGGCCGCAACTGAGTTTCCCTGATGCGGTGGTGTGAGCCCGGCTCGCACCACCGCATCGACGCGTCGGCAGCAAGTTCAGTGGGATTCAGCCGAACTCGCCTCCGCTTGATATCGCGGGTAATATCATCAGCGAGTGGCTTCGGTCGAGAAGATACTCGACAAGATGGCGGAGAGTCCGACCAACATCCGTTACGACGAGCTACATAAGGTGTTGTGCTGCGAGCACTTCGGCACGCCGCGCCAGGAAGGCACCAGCCATGCGGTGTTCAAAACACCGTGGGCAGGCGATCCCCGGGTGAATATCCAGCGAGGAGACGACGGTAAAGCCAAGCCCTATCAGGTCAAACAGGTGCTTGCGGCGATCGAGAGGCTGGGGCGGAAACAATGATGGAAATGACGATGAAGCACTCTCCCGATCTGCACTATTCGTTCCGGGTGGAATGGTCGCCAGACGACGAGGAGTTCGTCGGCCGGTGCCTCGAATTCCCTTCGCTGTCCTGGCTGGCGGAGTCGATGGCAGAGGCATTCGAGGGGATCGTTCAACTGGTGGTCGACGTGGTAGCCGATCTTCGGGAGTCGCGGGAGCCGGTTCCCGAACCGCTGGCGGATCGGAAGTTCAGCGGGCACTTCGCGTTGCGGATGTCGCCGGCGCTGCATCGGCGACTGGCTATGGAGGCGGCCGAGCACGGGGTGAGCATCAATAAGTGGGTGAATGAGAAGTTGGCGTCGACAGAGCGATAGATTCCAGCTCCCCAGTGCGTATCGATATCAGCCCGGGCTCGCCGAGGATCCGCTGCGCACGTGTTGCCGTGGAATCGCGTCAGCTTGCGGAGTGTAGGTCCAGAATCTGGGTGAGTGCGTGTTCCAGGGCGTAGTTGGCGTCGGCGGCGCCGCCCTTGACATCGGCGTTCAGGGTGGCGACGACTTGGAGGGCCGTGCCGATGCTGGCCTGGTTCCAACCCCGCGCCTGGGCCTGGGCCTTCTTCACCTTCCAGGGCGGCATGCCCAATTGCTGGGCCAGCTTGAACGGGTCGCCGCGGCCCGCGGAACCGACGCGGGCAATGGTATGGACGGAGTCGGCGAGTGCGTCGGCGAGCAACACATGCGGTACGCCGCGGTCGGTGGCCCAGCGCAAGGCCTCCATGGCACCGGGCCGATCCCCCGCCACCGCGAGTTCCGCGACATCGAAACCGGAGATCTCGGCCTTGCCGGAGTAGTAGCGGCGCACTGCGGCGATATCGATCTTGCCGCCGGTATCGGCGGCCAATTGCGAACACGCCGCGGATAATTCCCGCAGGTCAGAGCCGACCGCCTCCAACATCACCTGCACGACCTCGCTCGAAACCCGCACCCCGGCATTGCGGAATTCGCCGCGCACGAATTCCACTCGCTCGGCCGCCTTGGTCAACTTGGCGCAATCGTGCACCTGCGCCCCCACCTTCTGCAGCGTAGGGACCAGCGCCTTGGCCCGGCCGCCCCCGGAATGCAGCACCACGAGCACCACACCGTCGGGTGGATCCCCGGCGGCGGCGGTGATCACCGCGACCGCATCCTTACCCGCCTCCGCCGCGGACTCGAGCACGATCACCCGGTCCTCGGCGAACAAGGACGGACTCAACAACTCCGCCAGTTCCGCGGTGCTGGCATCCCCGGCCCGCAACCGATCAACGGGCACCGCATCGGGATCCGGCGCATTCGCCCGCACCTGCGTCGTAATCCCCGCGATGGCCCGCTCCACCAACAGCTCTTCATCGCCGAGCACCAGGTGCACCGCCGCGGTCCGTTCGGTCACGACTGCACCTCGCTGGCATTGGGCACCGTCGTACCCGAGGGTGCTGTGTCTATCGTTCGCTCGCTGCGCTCGCTCACGCCGAGCATCCTACGGTTCGCCACCGACAAGACCCGCACCTCACAGCCAGCCCCGACGTGAACACCGCGGTGACCCCACGGCCACGACCAACTCCGCCGCCGACGCACTCGTCCGTCTGCCACCCGTCGGTGCGCGACCCCGGAGGCGCCGGACGCTCGTCATCTTCCTGCACCATGGTCATATCGTTCGGACTATCGGGATGACAGTCCGGACGGCTCGATCACGGCTCCGCCGACGCACTCTGCTGTTCGTCACCCATTCGTGCGCCGCTGGAACCTCATCGGGGTACTCGAATGATCGTCACTCCTCTGCACCGTGGCCATGTCGCTGGACTATCGGGATGGCGTTCTGGTCGGACGGGCGGTCAGGGTTCGCAGCTGGTGGCCCGCACCCAGGACCAGTACGTCGCCCTGTTGATCGGTCCGTGCGACGGCAACGCCCAGGTCGGCCAGATCCTCGAGTACCCTGGGGTTCGGATGGCCGAAAGTGTTGTCGGCACCGACGCTGACCACAGCGAGGCGAGGGTGCACTGCGGCGATGAATTCCTTGGTGGTCGTTCGGGATCCGTGGTGTGGCAGCTTCAGAACGTCGGCCTGTAGTTGGGCACCCGAGTGCAGCAGTCGTTGTTGCGCCGGAGCCTCGATATCGCCGGTGAGCAGGATTCGGCCCGCGGGTGTGGTCGCGGCGATGACGACCGAGCGGTCATTGGCATCGTCGGTACCGGGCGGGCCGGTAGGGCGGTGTGTGAGTGCGGCCGGAGCGAGCACGTTCAATTCGACAGCGCCGAACCGCAATACCTGTCCCGAGCACAGCTCCAGCACTGGGATGTGCGCCTGTGCTGCGAGGCTGGCGACTTGCTCCGGCCCGCTGACCGATGCGCGCCGATCTCGTGGGGAACGCGACTCGCGGACAGCACCTTCAGACCCATCTGAATCCACCCCGGATCTGCTCGGATTCGATATTCGACGGTCGCGTGCACGTTCGGATTCGAGATCGGCCGTTGTTCCGGAGAGTTCACCGGACCCGACGGCCAGCGCATCGACCGATCGCCCCTGCAGGGCACCGGCCAGTCCGGCGATATGGTCCGCATGCGGATGGGTCAGCACGAGAAGTGAGATTCGGTTGATGCGCAAGCGATTCAGACAGCTGCGCATGATGCGTGGGTCCGGTCCGACATCGACGACGACCGCCGTGTGGTCACCAACGGACAATGCGAGTCCGTCACCCTGGCCGACATCACAGACGGCCAACACCCAGCCGGCGGGCGGCCAGCCCGGGTGCCAGACACGGACCGGAATCAGCACGGCCGAGACACCGAGGAGCACGGCAGCGGCGAGGCGGCGCAGCATCGCCGATCGCAATGCCGACACCATGAGAACTACTGCCGCACAAGCGATAACCCCGCCGATCAGCCCACCGCGCACGGAAATCTCGGCGCCCGGCACCTTCGCCGCATTTTCAGCGACGAACAGCAACCACCACAGCGGCGGTTGCGCGCAGCGCAGTATCAGTTGCGCCAGCGGCGGCCAAGCGGCGGCGACTGCGGTGCTGGTCGCCCCGAGCACCGTCACCGGTGCGATCACCGGTTCGACCAGGATATTCGCGAGGATCGCGACCAGGCTGAGCCGTCCGGTCAGCGCGACGACGAGCGGTGTCGTCACCACGAATGCGGCGGCCGATACCGCGACGATCTCGGCTGGGACCCGCCACCAGCCGCGGCCGCGCAACCAGTCCGCCCAACTCGGCGCCAAGAGGATCAGTCCGGCGGTCGCCGATACCGACAGTCCGAATCCCGCACGCACCGCCAGTTCCGGCCACAGCGCGAGCAGACCGATGACCGCCGCGCAGAGCGCGGGTAGGGCTTGCTTCCGCCGTCCGGTTATCAAGGCGAGCAAGGTGATCGCGCCCATTGCCCCCGCCCGCAGCACACTCGGATCCGGACGTGCCACCACAATGAACATCAGCAGTGCCGCCGACGCGACCGCGGCGCCGACGCGCGGGCCCAGGGTGAGCAGCCGCACCGCACCGAGTACGACCGCCAACAGAATCGTGAAATTGGCCCCGCTCACCACGCAGATATGTTCCAGTCCAGCGATTTCGAACTCGTCGCGGACTTCGTCGGACAGCGCGGACGTATCCCCCACCACCAACGCGGGCAGTAGTCCGGCCTGCCGCTCGGGCAGCACGCGTGCTGCCGACGCAAGGTCGGTGCGCACCGCGGTGGCGACCCGTTGCCACCAGGGCAATGCACCGACCGCCACCGGCGGTCCCTGGGCACGCAGCGTGGCGACGGTGAGATCGCGGTGCCAGGGCGGTTCCGGCTCGGCCCGGAACTCCACCATTCGCCCGGGTAGCAGCTCACCCCAGTCCGCACCCGAGGCCAGAATCACCACGGTGCCGCCCGTCCGCACCGTCGACGCGCCTTGCCGGTACTCGCGCAACCGTGCCCGAACGGTCCAGCGCTGCTCATCTCCGAATGCATTGGACCGCACCGGTTTCGGATCATCGATGGGTATCACCACCACATGTACCGACGCCACGGTGTTCCGTAATGGATGCGTCGCCACCCGATGCTCGCGCCACGCACCGGCCACCGCGAATCCGGCGCCGAGCAGGAGCGCGGCCAGTGCGGCAACGGCGACCACCCGCCACCGCGCACTGGGATGAGCCACCGCACGCAACAGCACCACCCACAGCCCGATTGCCAGCAGCACCAGCCCGCAAGCCAGCGCCAAACCGGCCGTCCACCCTGCTGTCAGCGCGACAATTGTTGCGCCCCAACAACTCAACGCCGCAGGCAGCAACCGCGCGTCCAGCACCGACGCCACCTCGAGCGACGAATCGCCGTCGACGGCAGCCCGCCGATCGATAGCACCCGGTCCATCCGACGCACCCTCGAATGCGCTCATACCGTCACCAGATCGCGCAGGCGGGCGAGGCGGGCCGGGCCGATACCGTCGACCTCGCCGAGTTGGGCGATATCGGTGAATCGTCCATTCGTGATACGCCAGCCGACGATCGCGCGGGCGGTGACCGGGCCGACGCCGGGTAGACCATCGAGTTCGGCTTCGGTTGCGGAATTGAGATCGATCTTGTTCGACGGACGGTGTGCCGCAGCCGAATTCGGTGCCGAGGCGCCTGGGGATCGGCCGCCCGCGCTGATCGTGGTGCTGCCGGGCTGCGGGCCGGCATTCGGACCGCTCGGGCCGACGAGAACCTGGTCGCCGTCCTGGAGGCGCTGCGCGAGGTTGAGTCCGCTCAGGTCCGCGCCGTCCTTCGCACCGCCCGCGGCGGTGAGTGCGTCGGCGACCCGCGCCCCGGCGGGCAATCGCACCAGGCCGCCGCGGTGGACGAGCCCGACCACGCTGATCACCAATTCCGTTGCGGAACTGGTTGTTATCGGAATGACAGACGATGATGCCGCCATACTGGCACCGGACCGCCCAGCCGGTACTGCTCCGGTGCTGACGCGCACCGCGGACGGCAGCGGCACCAGCTGCGCGACCGGTCGCTCCCGCAACACCACGACAGCCGCGACGACCACCGCCACCAGTCCGACCGCGATGAGCGTTGCGAGTCCCCGCCACCCCGGATCCCATCGAGTCCCGCGAAACCGTTCCGGCACCAGCCGATCCCGCCACGACGAGCGGCGCTGCGGCTCATCCAGCCAGTCCGGGGCCCGCACCTCGCCGACCCCGTCCGCCCGCTCCTGCGCACCTGCATCGACTCCAGCGTCCTCGGTCGACGCATCCTCGGGCTGAGACCGCACTGCCTCGGATAACCGCTCGTCATCCCACCGGCCACCGCGGACCGCGTGCTCCGGCGGCTTCCCGCGCGATCCTCCGGACCGCGCCGAGCTGGGCGAACTTCGACACAGTTCAGCACCGACGCGGTCGGAAGGCACCGGACGCCCGGCATCGATCGTTCGGCTGGCACCGACTCGTTCGGTCAGCACGGTCAGTCGTCGGCGAATCCGCTCGCGCTCGTCATGTCGTGACATGGCGGCGACGCTAGTGCCGCGGCAAGATCAGGAATTCGTACCGACCAGGCGAAATAGAAAGTCTGTTGATAACTCCGAGCCTGTGGATAACCCCGCCCGCAGCCCCGCGGATTTCCAGTTCCGCGGGCACACGCTTGCTACTCTGCCTTCGCAGCCGGATCAGCGGCACATTGTTCGACGTCAGCGGCGGTCCGGCTACCGCCAACGCCATTCCGGGAGCGCGGCTGCTCGTGCATCGGGCCGAGGCACAGCGAGGTCAGGTCCGTACCGCGGTGACTACCGTCGTGACGAACTGCACCGGGAAGGAACCTCCCGCCGCGTCGATGGCGGCCCCGATGCCCGCCAGCACCTCTTCCTGTGTGGCAGTGGAGAATTGGGCGTGGCCGCCGGTCGTCGGCAGTTGGTCCAGCCACTCGTCCCGGGTGTAGGTCCGCTCCCAATCGAACTTCCACTGCTCGGGATCATCGAAGCCACCCGCCGCCCGAATCCCCGCGGCCACCTTGGTGGACGGCGACGAATACGCGGTCGCCGCCGCCGCTGCCCAACGGGCAGCGAGCGAGTCGGGTGCGACCCGTTGATAGACCGCCGCGAAGGCTTCGGCCAAGTCCGTCGGCGGTTGGCCCGCATTCCAGAAAACGGCCAGCCTGCCACCGGGTCGCAGCACTTCGGCGGCTTTCGCGGCACCCGCGACGGGGTCCACCCAGTGCCAGGTCTGACCGGAGATGACGGCATCGAAGATTCGGCCCGCGGGGTCCCAGGCTTCGAAGGCCGACACTTCGACCTCGAAGCCGTGCTTTCGCACCCACTCGCCCATTCGCGCATCGACGTCCACGCCCAGCACGTGGCAGCCCGCGGCGCGGAACTGCCGGGCCGCTATGCCGGTGCCGATGCCGACATCGACGAGCGCGGGTCCGGGGCTGGCGGCGACGATCGCGTCCACCATCGCAGTCGGATAGCTGGGCCGGGCCCGGTCATAGCGTTCCGGATCCGAGCCGAACGATTCGGCCAGCTCGCGGGCTTGATGCGATTCGCGTTGGTCGGAGGACGTACGCTCCGGCGGTAAAGTGGGCATGCGCCCACCATAGTGGGCACACGCCCACTTGCCAACGGGTGTGCCAGAGAAGGAGATACCGTGCCGACAGGCGTGGCCATGCGCGATCCTCGTGAGCAGCTATTCGATGCCGCCGAGCGAATCCTGTTGCGAGATGGTCCGAATGCGCTGACCAGCCGCGCGGTCACCACCGAGGCAGGCTGCGCCAAGGGCGTCCTGCACCGGCATTTCGCCGATTTCGACGCCTTCCTCGCCGAGCTCGTCCTCGACCGCATCGGCCGGATCGATCAGCAGTCCACCGCCCTGCGCGAATCCGCGGGCACCCGCACGGTCACCGACAATCTCACCGACGCCCTGACCACCGTCTTCGAATCTGTCGCGGTCGCCATAGTCAGCCTCGTCACCTTCCGAGACGAGCTGCGCGCCCGTCTCCGCCAGGTCCGCCCATCCGGCGTCCCCGTACTCACCGAAGCGACAACCATGCTCGGCGCGTACCTGGCCGCCGAAAAGACCCTCGGCCGCATAACCCCCGAAGCCGACACCGACACCCTCGCCCTGACCCTCATCGGCAGCGCCCACCTCCTCTTCGCCGACCGAACCAACCCCCCGCCCACCCCCGAAACCACCCGCAAAGTAGTAGCCACCGTCATCGCAAGCGCGCTCAGCTGAGATGGCGGGTATCGCCGAGGCCGACCACCTGACGGTTGTGGAAGTAGTCGTCCTCGCGCAGCTCCGTGATACTTCCCGGGGCAGCGTGGAGCCGGAGGTAACCGAGTGATTCGATCGGCAACATCGTCCACGCCGCAGCGACGAAAGTGATTGCGCCGCCGTGGGTAACGACGATCTGATGATCGCAGTCGCGCAGCTGGATCGCGTCCACCGCCGCATAGACACGCTGCGCGAATTCGGCGATGGTTTCCGATCCCGGTATGCCTTCATCGTGGCGCATTCGCTCCCCGACAACCGGCGGCCGCACGAATCTCTGATCCAGCCACTCCTGCGGCTGCCCCTCGGCCTCGCCATAGGACTTCTCGCGCAGTCTCGGATCGAGAATCGGCGGTACACCTAGCGAATTGCCGATCACGGTTGCGGTCCGCGCCGCACGCCGCAAGTCCGACGAGAACAACTCCACTTCGCACGCTGCCGGAATTCGCAACCGAAGCGCGTCGGCGATGGCATGCGCAGCGCACAACCCCGCAGCGGTGAGCTGCGCGTCATACCATCCGCCCACCAGCCCCTCGATGTGATGCGTCGACTCCGGATGGGCGATGACATAGACGGTTCGCACGTGGCGATCCTCGTCGACGCGGGCCTAGTCAGCGCGGGTGATTTCGGTGGGGGATTTGTCGGGGCGCAGGCCGCGCCAGGAGGGGTGGCGGAGACGGCCGTCGCCGGTCCATTCGGTGAAAGTTACTTCACCGACGAGGGTGGGCGTGGTCCAGATGGCGTCGGGGACGTCGGCGGTGACGGAGGGGGTATTGCGTTGTAGGGGTCGGAGTTCGGACTGGAGGTCGGCGAGGGTGGATTGGGTGAAGCCGGTGCCGACGTTGCCGATGTAGACGAGCTTTCCGGAGTCGTCGTGCACTGCCATCAGCAGGGAGCCGATGGTGCCTGCGCGCCTGCCGATTCCCGGTCGCCAGCCGACGATGACGACCTCCTGGTCACGCATGTTTTTGACCTTGGTCCAGAGTGGGCTGCGCCGACCGGGCAGGTAGGGGCTGTCGAGGCGTTTACACAGAATGCCTTCCAGGCCGAGGCGCCTCGATTCGGCGAGTACGTCGGCGCCGTCGCCGTGCAAGCGCGGTGGGACCCGCCAATGCTGGCCGCGCATGCCGAGTTGTTCCAACAGTTGGCGTCGCTGCTCGTAGGCCAGCTCGATCAATGATCGGTCGCCGATGTGGAGCAGATCGAAGATCAGGTACGTCGCCGGGATGGACTTCCGCAAGGCGCGGATCATGGCCGGATTGCGCTGATGCATCCGCGGCTGCAGCGCCTCGAAGGAAGTCCTGCCGTCTGCGGTGAAGGTGACGACCTCGCCGTCGACGACGAATCTCGGATTCCCGGGTGCGATATCCGCGAGTTCCGGCCAGGCCGCGGAGATGTCGTTATCGTTGCGCGAGATCAGCCGCAGTTCGCGGTCGACGTAACCGATGGCGCGAATGCCGTCGAATTTGACCTCATAGCCCCAGCGGTCACTGTCGCCGGGGAGGGCACCCGCCATCGCCAGCATCGCCGCATAGTGCGGCAGCCTCGTCACACCCGCCTCGTCGCCATCGCCGATCCCTCGCGAACTCGAACGCTGCTGACAATCAGCTAAATAATACCGACTGGTCTGGCATGCCCGGGGTCGGCGAAAGAAGAGCGATTCCTCTCCGGATGAGTGGGTCCGGACCGCATCCGGGCCTGCTCAACCGGAGAGGAATCCCGGGCATCCGCAGTTCTGTCGAGTGTCGGCACATGGCATCTACCTCCATTCCATTGCCGGGACCGAATCGACGGATCTAGGTGAACAGCCTGGTGACGAAGGCGTTCATATTGTCCCGAACCCGCTCGATCTTGGTCTCCTCGGTAATGAGATCTTCGCGGTACCGATTGCCGAGCGCGGGCGTCCGCTTGCCGCGCGCGTACAGCGAACAGGCCAGATCGGTACACATATAGGTACCGATCGAATTGCCCCGGCGTCCGGATTCGCCCGCCTTGTGCGCGGTCATCAACGAGACACCGTGACCGGTATGCGCGGTCAGGCAGATCGCGCACATCTGGGTTCGACCGGATCCGCCGGTTTCATAACGCAGCGCGATGCCGACGATGCGATCGTCCAGCGGCACCACGAGATAGCCGCGACCGGGCAGCGACGGATCGCTCCAGCCGAGGAAATCCAGGTCATCCCACGGTTGTGCGTCCAACTCCCGAGGCACGGGCAACTTCTTGGCGGTCGTCTTGGAACAGTTGATGAACGACGACCTGATGTCGCGTTCGGTGACGGCTTTCATGACGGCATCGACTCCTTCGATCGATCGGTTGACAAACCGAAGCGACGCTACAGCCGGTCATTAGCCCAGGCAATGGATTTTCGAGCCGCGCTCACAGGCGACGCATCACCGAGACAACCTTTCCCAGCACCACGGCCTCGTCACCGTCGATCACCTCGTAGGCCGGATTCCGCGGTTCCAGATAGATATGCCCGTTGCGACGCCGATAGACCTTGACCGTGGCCTCCCCATCGATCATCGCGGCGACGATGTCACCGGAATGCGCCTCGTGCTGCTTGCGGATCACCACCAGGTCGCCGTCGCAGATCGCCGCATCGATCATCGAATCGCCGCGCACGCGCAGCCCGAAAACCGTTCCGCGACCGACGAGTTCCCGCGGCAGCGTCATCATGTCGTCGGTGTGCTCCTCGGCGAGGATGGGCGTACCCGCCGCGATATCACCGACGACCGGAACCGCGACCGAATCCTCGGCCTGTTCGGCGACCACGGACGCCGGCAGGAACATCCGCACATCGATCGGCCGTGACATGGTTTCGCTGCGCCGTAGAAATCCCCTGTCCTCCAGGGACTTCAGATGCTTCGAGACCGAGGAGGAGGACCGCAGGCCGACGGCGTCGCCGATCTCCCTGGTATTCGGCGCGTACCCGTACCGCAGCACCCAGTCCCGAATCGTCGCGAGGATCCGCTGCTGACGCGGCGGCAGGGTCGAGGTGTCGAGGTGCTCGAAGGCATCGTGGTCGTATCCGGTCACCCGGGAATCGTAGAGGTGCGCGCGGACAATTCCCGCCTTTGTCACACCCGGCCCACTCGCGTCGTCACCCTTGTGCAGACCTACTGACGTGGCTGCTGACATCGGCCCCGGCGAACTTTTGGAGGAATCATGACGACCATCCTGTTGACCGGCGGCACCGGCACGCTGGGCAACCATGTCACACCGCTGCTGGTCGAAGCCGGCCTCGAGGTTCGAATGCTCAGCCGCAATACCCACGAATCGACCGACGGCATCGAGTTCGTGACCGGAGATCTGCTGGCGGGCACCGGCGTCGAGGCCGCCGTCGACGGCGCCGAGATCATCCTGCACCTGGCGGGCGGCCCCAAGGGCGACGATGTGGCGACCCGGCACCTCGTCGACGCCGCCGCCGCGGCGGGCGTGCGGCACCTCGTCTATATCGGCGTGGTCGGTGCCGAAAAGCTGCCCATCGGCTACTTCCGGGCCAAGTTCGCCGCCGAACAGGCCATTATCGAATCGGGCGTCCCGTTCACTATCCTGCGCGCGGCCCAGTTCCACGATCTCGCTCTGAAGACCGCGCGGGCGATGGCGAAGAGCCCGATCGTCCCGGCGCCCGGCGCGGTGCTGTGGCAGCCGGTCGATTCGCGGGAGGTGGCCGCACGGCTCGTGGAGCTGGCGCAGGGCGCACCGGCCGGGCGGGTGCCCGATCTGGTCGGACCGACGGTGTACTCGATGGCCGAGCTGATCCGCGGCTACCTGAAGGCCGAGGGCAAGCGGCGGATATTCCTGCCGGTACCGGTGCCGGGCAAGGTCGGGCGCGCATACCGCGCCAAGGAGAATCTCAGCATCGATGGCGCGACGGTCGGCAAGCTCACCTGGGAAGACTTCCTCGCAGAGCAGGTGTGACAGCGAATTTCCTGGCACGTCAGGATTATTGAACCGCAGGAAATCGAGGTGCCAGCGCTGCCACGGTTCTGCTACCGTGACGCATATGAAGCGCGCTGCTGTGACGACGACGCCGGAGACCGTCCCGGCGCGCTGATTGCTGTCCTGATCGAAAGCCCCGGGCGAGTGCCCGGGGCTTCGTCTTGTGGTCACTCGCCCGCTGTCCGCGAGGAGATCCCATGCACGACCACCGCAAACTCGGCCGCGAGCTCGGCCTGTTCGATACCGACCCACTGATCGGATCCGGCCTGCCGTACTGGCTGCCCGATGGCGCCACCGTGCGTCACGCACTCGAGGAATTCATTCGCACCGCGGAGCGACGGGCGGGGTACCGACACGTGTACTCACCGGTGCTCGGAAAGCGAGAGCTCTACGAAATTTCCGGGCACTGGTCGCACTACCGTGACGATATGTTCCCGCCCATGGAGTTGGGCGGCGAACAGGTGGTGTTGCGCCCGAGCCTGTGTCCGCATCACGCGGTGATGTTCCGCTCCCGCTCGCACAGCTATCGCGAATTGCCTTTGCGGATGGCCGAATTGGGCGGGATGTACCGCTCGGAACTGTCCGGCGTACTCGGTGGACTCACCCGGGTCCGCGCGATCCAGCTCAATGACGCACACATCTTCTGCACCGTGGCTCAGGTCGCCGACGAGGTCGCGGGCGCGCTGGCACTGATCCGATCGGCGCATGCGGCCATGGGCGTCCGGCCCACCCGATACCGCCTCTCACTGCCCGGACCGGGTGGAAAGTACGTGGCGGCCCCCGAACTCTGGCAGCAGTCGGTCGCTGTGCTCACCGACGTACTCGACCGCTCCGGCCTGCCATACGAAGCCGCCGAGGGCGAGGCCGCGTTCTACGGCCCCAAAGTCGATATCCAGTTCGCCGACAGCGCGGGCCGCGAATTCACCCTCTCCACCGTGCAGGTCGACTTCCACCAGCCGGAGCAGTTCGATCTGCACTACATCGGTGCGGACGGCGCCAAACACCGCCCGGTCATGGTGCACCGCAGCATTATCGGCAGCGTCGAGCGGGCAGTGGCGCATCTGATCGAGGTGCACGGCGGAGCGTTTCCGGCCTGGCTGGCCGCTACTCAGCTGGTCGTCCTGCCGGTTTCGGCGGCCGAGGCGCCAACCGCCGAAGCGCTCGTCGAACGCTGCCGCGAGCAGGGGCTGCGCGCCGAGATCTCCGATCACGAACTCGGCAGTCTCGGCGCGCGCATTCGCCAGAAACGCCTGGTCCCCTATCAAGTCGTGATAGGCCCGAAGGAGGTCGCGAATGATCTTGTCGCGGTGCGGCTTCGGGACGGACGTCGTCTCGAACCGATGCGGGCGGACGAATTGCTCTCCCGCATAACCGAACTCATCGCCACACACAGCACCCTGCTGTGACCTTCAGTGCTCGGTCACGAAGTGAATCGCCAAGCGATCACACAGTTCGTCGAGTGCGCACGCATCGATGTGGGGCGCGTCCGGCCACGCATCGGCGTTCGTCCACGGTACCGAGGCGGGGGTGCCGTGCGGACGAGCGAATACGTGCTGATGGAAATGCGCCACGCTCAGTCCGGTGATCGCGGAGAACACGAATTCCGGTGCCAGCTCGACGTGCAAGGCGTGCGCGGCGCGTCGAGCGGCCCAGCCCACGGCCCGCGCCTCGGCGTCGGTCAGCGTCGATAACGTCGGTGCGTGCCGCCGGGTCTCCACGAAGAGGTAGCCCGGCACCGGCGTGCCCTCGGTGAGTGGCCGATGCGTCACCAGTACCAGGTCGTCCGCATAGAGCACCGGACCGACCAGCGCGCCGATCCCCCGATGCTTATTGCAGATCGGACATTCGTTTCCCACATCCTCACCATAACTTCCGTGCCGCGCTTCGATATCGAAGCTCCGCCAGCGTGCTCGATATCGCCGAGAACCCCTGCGGCACTTGGCAATATCCCGCTGTCGAGGTCGGGTCGAGCGCGGCCGCCCTGCGGCCCCGCCACACATCGTGGATCGTGACATCGGCGATCAGTTCAGCGCCCTCGTAGTGCGCAACTCGTCATGCCGCGACGTTAGTCACCTCCGGCACCGACCGAAGGGGTTGCGATCACGCAGAAATTATTACGCCTACCACGCCATTCGACCGGAGATGCGGCACATCCGCGCGTGCTGAACCGTAGCCGATCAGGCACAGCCGCCGGGGACGACCAGTACACCGACAGCACCGACGCCGAGGTGGACGCCGAGAGTCGGCCCGAATTCCGCGATGATCAGTTCACCGATACCGGGCACCAACTCGCGTAGTTGAGTGGCAACAGTATCAGCGGCGTCCGCGGCGCCCAGGTGTTGCACCGCGACGGCGGCGCCGTCGTCACCGGCCGCATCCACCGCTGCCGCAACGAGTTTGGCGTAGGCCTTGGAGCGGGTCCGAACCTTTTCGCGCAGTTCCAAGCGGCCCTCGACGATCTGCAGCAGCGGCTTGCTCACCAGTTCGCTGCCGAAAAATGCCGCGGCACTGCTCAATCGGCCGCCGCGGCGCAATTGTTCGGTGCGGTTCACCAGGATGAAGGTGCGTGATCGGCTGGCCGCGGCGACGGCGGTGTCATAGACGACATTCAACGTCGCGCCGCTGCGCGCGCGGCGGGCGGCGGCGAGCACCGGCAGGCCGGTGGCCAGACCGGCGCCGAGTGAATCGACCAGCCGGACCCGATCGGTGGCGTCCATATCGCGGACCGCCTGTCGTCCCGCTTCCCAGGTGCCGGAGAGTTGGCGCGAAAGATGTACCGCGACGACGCCGTCCTCATTGCTGCGGTCGAGGGCCTGCTCGTAGGCCGCGCGCAGCTCACCGGGTGAGGCGGCCGAGGTCGTCACGGTATCGGAGCCGTAGTCGATATCGATGGCGTCGACACCTTCGCGGATGGTGCGGTCGCCGACCAGAACATGCAGCGGGACAACGGCAATGCCCAACTCATCGACAAGTTCGGCAGGGAGGCTGGCGGACGAATCGGTGACGACCACAACGGCCACGGACTACCGAACCTCCTGCAAGGTCTTCACCATCGCATTCGCCACCGCGGTATGTCCGGCCCAACCCCAATGGATGCCGTCCGGATTCGCGTCGCCGGAGAAGATATCCTCGCGCACCGCTTCCGCGAGATCGACCAGCGGAACGGCGGTCGCGGCCGACCAGGCGCGCAGCGCCTTGACGGCAGGCTCTCGGCCGCTGTGCACATGCCCGTAGGCGGCACAGTCGTGCACGGACGGCAGTACCGCGACGACCGGCAGATCCGGACGCAGCTGGGCCAGCGCTTCGCGCGCCTGTTCCAGGTAGTCCACACTCACCTTCGGCGGCAAGGCCACGGGGCGACCGAGTTTCGACAGCTTGGGCTGCAGCCAGTTGTATGTGCCGCGGACCCCGCGCCGCAGCGCCGGGGGACGCACATAGCGGATCAACTCGCGCAGCGCGGTCGGCAGCGGCGAGGGCAAAGTGTCCATACCGCCGACCGCGAAGACAACCGCACCCGCGCGCGGTACCGCGGCCCAGACCCGGGGATCGCCGATCAGCGCCCAGTACGCGTCCCGGCAGGTCCAACCGATCCGCCCGATCAGCTCGACATCCCAATCGAGTTCGGCAGCGACCAGGTTCGGCCAGATCTTCGGATGGTCCGCGGGCAGGCCGCCTTTCGGACCGAAGTAGGACAGCGAGTCCGCGATCACCAGCAGCACCGGGCGCTCCGATTCATCGGTCGAGGCCGGATCCGCCGCGGCGGCCGGAACCTCGTCACCGATAACCGATTCGGGATCGTCGACCATCGAGTCCACTGTGACAATGGACCCGTCACCGCTCGCCGAAACGGCGGCCGAAACATCGGGCGCGGATTCCGCTGCGGGAGTTATGGACTCATCTGTGGAGGCAGCGCCGATCCCCGACTCATCGGTCGACGCTGCGATATTCGTATCGGAAACTGCCACAACGCCTTCCGGTGGTTCACTTGCCGGTTCCGCTGGCTCCACACCGGATCCGGACACGGCGGCGGGCACGGAGGGCTCCTCGCTATCTTCCCCGGAGTCGGCGGCGGCTTCGTCGCTGTCGGACTCAGCCGTCTGCGAATCGGCCGGTTCCTCCGGCTCGACCGTCTTTACCGGGGGAGGTCCGAATAGCGCGTCCGGGATCGCCCGTTCGGGCTTCGCCGAAACCCGACGGAACAATTCGTCCGGTACCTGCCGAACCGGTTCTTCAGAGGACATCCGGGGCCACCTTCGCCGCTGCATTCCACACATCCAGGCGCCAACCGGGCTGATCGATGCTCGGACCGTGACTGCTCAGCTGTACCCAGCTGGTATTGGCCAAACCCCCCAGGGCAGGCCAGTTCCGCGGCGGCAGGTCGAGCAGCGCGGCCGTGAGGGCGGCGATCAGCCCGCCGTGCGCCACCAGGATGATAGTCCGACCGGGCCAATCCTGCCGCTCGGCGAACAACTCTCGAACCACCGGTAGTGACCGAGCGCCGACCTCGAGCTTGCTCTCACCGCCCGGCGGGGTGTAGGCCGCATCCAGGCGCCAGGACACCCGCGCGCCCGGATAGTCGGCGTCGACCTCCAGATGGGTCAAGCCCTCCCAGTCGCCGAGGTTGGTTTCCCGCAGCCGCGGATCCGGGACCACCGGCAGATCCGTGTGGTCGGCCAGTGCCGAGGCGGTATCGAAGGCACGCCGCAGATCGGAGGAGACGATGGCGATCGCATTGCGCGAAACCAGTTCGCGTGCGGCCTCTTTCGCCTGACGACGACCGAGCTCGGTGAGATCGGTGTCGATCTGCCCCTGCATTCGGTCGGTGGCATTCCACTCGGTCTGCCCGTGCCGCAACAGGATCAGCGTGCGGACGCCGGCATACTTGCTCACTCGCTGCCTTCCCCCGCTTCACCACGCACCGCGACACCCTCTGACTCGGTGTGCTTGAACACGTCGGTCCCGGCCGCGATCCCGTCCACCGGAACCACCGGACAATCCTTCCAGAGCCGTTCCAGTGCATAGAAATTGCGCTCGTCATTGTGCTGGATGTGCACGACGACATCGACGTAATCCAGCAGTGCCCACCGCCCCTCGCGGGTGCCCTCGCGCCGGACCGGCTTGTGTCCGGCCAGCCGAAGCTTCTCTTCGACATTGTCGACGATGGCATTGACCTGACGCTCGTTCGGCGCGGAAGCGATCACGAAACAGTCGGTGATCACCAACTGTTCGGACACGTCGAGCACCACGACGTCGGTGGCCAGCTTCTCGTCCGCCGCGCGCGCGGCGACCTGCGCCATCTCCACCGACTCGACAGATGCGCTCATGCCTCCACCTCGCTGGCGCTCGGCTCCGGCATGACCGCACATGCGGCTGCACCTTCGGCT
>NZ_JBFAWD010000005.1:153147-379096 GCF_040680135.1 Nocardia sp. NPDC052112
TCGCTCGCTACGCTCCCGCGCGGCCTCCACCTCGCTGGCGCTCGGCTCCGGCATGACCGCACATGCGGCTGCACCTTCGGCTCGCTCGCTACGCTCCCGCGCGGCCTCCACCTCGCTGGCGCTCGGCTCCGGCATGACCGCACATGCGGCTGCACCTTCGGCTCGCTCGCTACGCTCGCTCACGCCTTAACTACCTTCCACTCCTACGGGCACATATAAATGCCGCTTCGATATGTACTGCACGACGCCGTCGGGCACGAGGTACCACACCGGCCGGTTCTCCGCGGCACGGCGACGGCAGTCACTCGAGGAGATCGCCAACGCCGGGATCTCGATCATGGTCACCGCGTCGACCGGCAGGTCACGCAGATGCTCCTCGAGATGATCGGTGTTCAGCTCGTACCCCGGTCGGCTCACCCCGACGAATTTCGCCAGTTCGAACAACTCCGCCCAATCCTGCCACGTCAGGATGTTGGCAAGCGCGTCAGCTCCGGTGATGAAGTACAGCTCGGCATCGGGATGCTTGGTGCGCATCTCACGCAGCGTGTCGACGGTATAGGTGACCTTGCCCCGGTCGATATCGGCCCGACTGACCGAGAATCGCGGGTTGGAGGCGGTCGCGATCACGGTCATGAGGTAGCGATCCTCGGCCGGACTGACCTGCCTATCGGCCTTCTGCCACGGCTGTCCGGTCGGGACGAAGATCACCTCGTCCAGTTCGAACCGGTTCGCGACCTCGCTGGCGGCGACGAGGTGGCCGTGGTGGATGGGATCGAAGGTGCCACCCATCACCCCCAGCTTGCGTCGACGCCGACCGTTCTCCTGCATGAGAGCCGAGCTTAACCGGTCGGTCGGGTCCGAGCCGGGGCCGGACGGTCAACTGCTGACGACTGCCCGCAGACCCGGCTTCAGCACTCCGTCGAGTTCGGACCACGGGATCGTGATGTCGATATAGCCCAGTGCATGTGAGGCGATCTCCCCGAGGTAGACGCGCAGACCGTCGGGCATGGCCAGCCAGTCCTTGAAGTTCTCCACCGCCGGCGCGATGCGCTCCTTGTCGTAGGGACTCGTGCCGACGCGGGTCTTGGGGATCTGTACCTGCGCCTGCGCCGACAGCCGATCGAGGCCCTTCTGCAGGTCGGTGAACAGATCCGGCAGGGTAAGTGCCTTGCCGGTGTCGATATCGGTCACATGAGTGCGCTTGTAGGTGGTCGGATGCAGCTTGCCGCCGTCGACCTCGACCTCGATGCCGAGCACACCGCTGAGCACATGGCGGCCGATATGGACGACCTCGCTTTTGTACCCCTTCACCCGTTGGTTCTCCGCCGCGGCCCGCAGGAACGGGTCCAACTCGGCGCGCATGCCGTCGTTGAAGTCGGTGCGCGCATCCTCGGTTCCGCCTTCGACCTGCGGCAGATCGAAGGAGTACCAGGGGCCCTCGAGCTTGATCGTGGTCGCTGTGAAGGCCGGTAGCGCGGCCGAGTCGGCCCGGTCGGCGGACCCGCAGGCCGTCAACACGGCCAACAGGACGCTGGCCAGGACAGCGGCAGCGGTCTTCCTCATTTCGCCTCCCCGAATAGCTCGCGTCCGTGCCCGAGAAGGTACCACCGCGAGCAATCGCAGTTTCATCAGCTGCTGACGACCGCGCGCATGCCCGGCTTCAGCACGCCGTCCAGCGCCGACCACGGCACGGTGACATCGATGTTGCCCGCGGCATGCGAGGCGATTTCACCGAGATAGATCCGCATACCGTCGGGTGTGGCGACCCAGGTCTGGAAGTGCTCGGCGACCGGGGTGAGCAGGCTCTTGCTGTAGCCCGTCGCCTTCGGGTTCTGCTGTACCAGGGCCTCGGCCTGGGTCGAGAGGGTGGTCAGCCCCTGCTGGAGATCGGTGAACAGGTCGGACAGGGTGATCGACTTGCCGGTGTCGATATCGGTGACCTGCGCGAGATCGAAGCTGTTGGGATGTGCCGCGCCATCTCCGTACACGGTGACGATCAGGTGCCCGCTCAGCACCTTGGTTCCGATCCGCACCATCTGGCTGTCGCGACTCGAGACCGAGTCCATCGGCAGGGAGTTGTGACCGATCCACTGCAGCACCCCGTCCTGTATCGCCCGATTGAATCCGAATCGGGCGACGTAGGTCCCGCCGTCGACCTGCGGCACGTCCACGCGATAGTAGTCTCCGACCATAGTCACTGTGGTAGCTGTGAAGGCGCTGGCCTGGGGCGACTCGGCGACCGTTGTCGACGCCCCTGTCGAGGTCACCGCGGCCGGGGTCTCGCTCACCCGGGTCGCAGGTGATTCGTCCGGCCCGCATGCCGTGAGTACGGCGGCGGTGGCCAACGCACCGATGACAACAACGGTCTTCATCCTGGGCTCCCCCGATCGACATCGCACCGAGGCGATCTCGGTGTCCTCCGCAACAATGCCGATGCCGCCTAACGGTTTCCTTATGGTTTGCAAATGCCGACAGTCCCGAGATCAACGTTGCTGCACGTTGTGGGTCGCGAATTCCGGTGCGGTACACCGAAACCGCCGCGATCACAATTGCTTGCTCCCCGTCGAGGTCGATATCGGCGCGAACCACCCACGGACGCCCGCAAGGGACGACAATCGGGGCGGTCGCCCCGTATATTAACCGGGGGGATCACCCCGGTTATCTGCTGAAGAGGAGCACGCCATGTCCACTACCCCCCGTGCGACCATCGAACGCCTGCTGTCCCTGTTTGCCGACGGCCCGACACCGGAGATGGCCGATATATATGCCGTCGACGCGGTGTTCGAACTGCCGTTCCTGCCGCCGGGGGCCGAGCATCCCGAGGTCGGCCGCGAGGCGTTTCGTACGCATCTGGTGGCAGGCGCACAAATCCAGCGCTTCGATTCCGTCGACGACGTCCATATTCACGAGACCGCCGACCCCGAGGTCGTCATCTCCGAGTACCGGATCAACGGAACCGTGCTGGCCACCGGTAAGCGGTTCGAATTCCCGATCATCAATGTGTCCCGGGTCCGTGACGGGCTGATCGTCTCGACCCGCAGCTATTCGAATCCGCTCGCCGCTGCCATCGCTTTCGACCAGGTCGAGGCGCTGGTCGGCGAGCGGACGGCGGGGTGATCAATGGTCCTCGTCGCGCTGCATATCGGCGAGCTGAGCGCGAGTGTTCAGGAGTTCGGTCGCTACCTCCGGTGATGGGGACTTTTCGGCCAGGTTTTCCAGTTCCACGAGTAGTTCGCGCATGGTCGTGAACCAGGGGCGGTCGGATTCCATCCCGGCGCCGTAGAGCTGTAGCCACGCCGCGGAGCGCAGGCATTTGGCGCGCGGACCGATGCGGTCGAGGGTGCCCCAGAGGTGGGCGGCGCGGAGAAAGGCGACGACCGCCTGTTCGTCTTCGCCGCAGTAGTCCAGGACCGAGGCCGCCGACCAGGCGAGTTCGGCTTCGAGTTCGACGTGGTCGGGATCATTGTGGACGAGCCGGGCCGCCTCGACGAATTGCTGTGCCGCATCACGGAATCGGTTGAGCTTGCGCAGGGATTCGCCGTATTGGCGGCGCACGATCGCCATTTCGGCGGGCGGATACGGCTGCTCGGCGGCCGCGAGTGGCTGTTCGAACAGGGCGGCCGCCTCCCCGTGCCGTCCCGCCCGGTGAAAGGCCCGCGCGGCGACGAAGGTCAGGTGTATCGCATCCGCGGCCGAAATCGGTTCCCACCGTGCGGCGGCGGTGAGTGCCGCATCGGCCAGTTCGTATTCGCGGCCCGGCTGTCCGGAGAGCACCATGACCAGCTGGGAGCTCAGCCGGGCCAGATGTTCGGCGGGCAGCGCGGTCGCACCGATCGAAAGCGCTTGGCGCAGATACTGTTCGGCATCCTTCGGATAGTCGACGAGACGTATCGCGGCCAGTTCCGCCAATTGCAGTGCGTCCTCCGCTTGTTCGGCGGCGGTGGCGGTAACCGCTCGCTCCACGGCGGGTACCTTGCGCGGCAACGTGTTTCGCGCACCGAGTGGGAGATGGTCCACCAGCGGCCGGTGCGCGAGCCGGGCCGCGACCCGCTCGCTGACCACCGTATTGCCATTGCGCGCGTCGTAACGTGCGGTGAGCTCGCCGATTTCGACGCTCAGTTCAGCGCGTACCGAATCCACCGTGCCCGCACCGACCGCGAGTGCACCGAGATCCAGTTCGGTCAGCCGTCGCAACAGCACGCCCACCCCCGAGAGGAAGGCGAGCCGGATGGCGGCATCCGCGCCTGGATCGGTCAGCCACGCCGCGTGCTCGGCCAGCATCTCCAGACCACGCGCCTCGTTTCCGGTCAGTGCGCAGAACTCGATGTGCTCGCCGACCGAACGCCGCAGATCCGGAAGGTGGCGCACCAGTGGATAACCCGTCAAATGCGCACTGCGTGCCTCGGCAGTGCGCCCGGTGCGCAACATCGGCAGCAAGGCTTGCCCGAGCACCCGATGCGGCTCCTCGGTACAGCTGCGCGCACCCTCGATGACCGGACGCCAACTCTCCAATGCCGACTCGTCATCGCCTGCCTGCGCGTAATTCGCGCCCCATTGGTTGCGTTCACAGGCATCGCAATCGGACATGCTGTCGCGCGCTGCCGCGCGCGCCGCGTCCAACAGCTCGGCGGCCAGCTCGTGCTGCCCCAGTTCCCGCGCCAGGTCGGAGCGCAGCGCGAGCACCGGGCGCGCACTGTATCCCCGCTGCCGGTAACGGCTTTCGAGCTCGTCGAGCCAGCGGTAGGTGGTCGGCAGCGGCACCGCGGGATTATCGATCAGACCCCAGGTCAGCCATTTCAGATACCAGTGCACCGAATGCGTCATCGTACCGAGTTCGGCCGGAAAGTCGTCGTAGATTCGCAGCAGCCTGCCATAGGCGACCGGTGCCAGATCGCGTTCGCCCGCAAAGGCATACGCCTGGGCCAACTCCAAAAGGACACTCCCTTCCAATGCCCGGTCGGGACCCGACTTCGCCGCGGCGGCAAGCATTTCCAGACGTTCGGTGCGGCCGCGTCCATGCGGCAGCGAACGGCTCTGCGCCAGCGCCGATTGGATTTCGGAGGTTTCCATCTCAGGCCTCCTCGGCGGAATCGCCCGCCGCACGCCGGGTCGCCCAGCTGAGGAATTCGCCGAATGCGCGATTGAGCAGCGCGGTATCGGCCGGTCGCAACGGCCGGTGTGTCATCAATAGCGCTTGGCCGTAGAGCGATTCGACCGCCGTCCGCAGGAAGGCGGGGTCATCGATCCGACTCAATCGTCGGACTACCGGGCTGTTGTGGTTCAACACCAGTTGGGCGCGGGGCGCGCTCGCCTCCAGCGCACCGAGGATTTCGGTCCAGAGCTCGTCGGCGCCGACGGTGGTCTCGACCCGTGCGCGCTCATTGCGCGCGCCGCGACTGTCCAGATGCAGTGCGGGCACCGAAACCGGATGGAACGCGCGCAGAATCACATCGCAGGACAGCGGATCCAGGGCGGTGCGGGCGGCGGCGAGTACCGAAGCCAGCGCCAGTTCCTCGGCCGGATCCACCAGGTCGAGGGCCGCCGTGACGGCGGCCGCGTCCAGTTCGCTCACCGTGACACCGGGCAGGATCGAGGGCAGCAGCGCGACGAGTTCCGCATCGTAGGTATAGCCGCCGTTGACAACACCGATGCCCTGCGCGGCCGCGGTGGCCGCCACCTGGCGGAATTCCTCCACCGTTGCCGTCACCCGCACGCTCGGATGGTTGCGCGCGAATTCGGTCAGCGGAACTCGGCCATCGGTTGTCTCGAACAGCAAGTGCGGCACCATGATCCGCAGCACGTCCGGCGAATGCCGCGCCATCGCCTTGACGCCGAGTGCGTGTACGGACAGGAATGCGGCGATCCGCTCGGGCTGTTCGGCGGCGATTTCGGTGAGCCAGTCGCGGATTCGGTCGCCGAGGCTGTCGCGGACGATGGCGAGACGTTCATCTTCGTAGAGGCCCTCACGCGAGGCGGTCGGGCGCAGGCTGTCGGTATCGATGACACAGCGCACGAAGAAGGCCCAGTCCGGCAGCAGCCCGCGCACCGCGTCACCGAGCAGCATGCCCTTGAGATACACCCGGTGCGCACTGCTTTCGGCGGGATTGCCCGGCTGTGACAGCACAAAGGCGACACCGCTGACCCCCGCCAATTCGGCATCGAGATCGATCACATCCAGCGGGGTGAAACCGAGGACGCGCTCGCCGTACTCGAACAGCGCCGCGCGCCGCTGGGCCGCGGATGCGTAGCCGCGCCGCCATACCGGCGGACCGTCGGTCGCGCGCAGACCGGCACCATTCGCCTCGACGGTCACCTCGTAGGGCAGCAGCGAACCGTAATCGCGGACCAGGTCCAGTACCCGCCCTGGCGCGAACCATTCCTGCGCACCGGCGCGCGGCGTGAGATGCACCGTGGTGCCCGGTTCCGGCCGCTGCGCCGGATCGAGCCGACGCAGCGCGTAGGTGCCGTCGGCGGCGGCCAGCCATTCGATGGGTGGTGCGTCCGGATCGAGGGCCGAGCGGGTGACCACCCGGATCGTCTCGGCCACGGTGAAACATGCCAGCAGCCCGATGCCGAACTGCCCGAGGAACTCTCGACGCGCACCCTCGATCTCGTCGCGCTTGGACGAATGCCCGATGGTGGCGAGGAAGCGATGCACATCGGCCTCGGTGAGACCGATGCCGTGATCGGTTATCCGCAGCCCCGATTCGTCGACGACAAGTCGAATCGCGGTGGGCGCCACCGCGTCTCGCTGCTTGCGCGCGGTGACGGCATCGACCGCGTTCTGCAGCAGCTCACGGATGTAGACCCGGGGACTCGAATACAGATGATGCGAGAGCAGATCGACGATCCCCCGCAAATCGACCTGGAACGAATAGTCCCCGCTACCGCCGCGGCCCGACCCCGCCCGTGCGCCATCCGGCGCGTTGTTCACCATGGACCGAATCCTGATGCGCGGCCCCAATGGTTCCCTTAACGAATGCTGATGACGTTAACGAACACCGATAATGAGTTCGGTCACATTCGCGTCACACCGGGAGCAGCCGGGACACCACGGCGGTCAGTTGTTTGGCCGAGCGGCACTCGTGCATCTCGATCACTTCGCGATACCGGTCGGCGGCGGAATCGCCGGTGCCCCAGTTGCTTTCCTTCTCCGGATTGAGCCAATGCGCATGTTTTGCCGTGCGCACCAGCTCGCGCAGCGTATTCAGATCAGGATCACGGTAATTGGTGCGGGCATCGCCGAGGATCAGCAGCGAGCTGCGGGCGGTGACCGCATCGGGCCACTGCTCGACGAAGGTCGACAACGCGTGGCCGTAGTCGGAGTGCCCGTCCAGGCCGACGACCGTACCCTCGGTGAAGATGCGGGCCATGGACTGGTCCAGCTGGGTCTTCGGATCGAAGAACCGGGTCACCTCATCGGTCCGGTCCACGAAGGCGAATATCCGGACCCGGGAGAACTGTTCGCGCAGCGAATTGACCAGCAGCAGTGTGAAGTTGCTGAATCCGGCCACCGAACCGGACACATCGCAGAGCAGCACCAGTTCGGGTCGACCCGGCCGTGGTTTGCGATTCACCAGATCGATGGGTACGCCGCCGGTCGACATGGATTTGCGCAGCGTCTTGCGCAGATCGATCTCTCCGCGCCGAGCGTGCCTGCGCCGCACGGCAAGTCGGGACGCCAGGATGCGGGCCAGTCGCTGTGTGCTGCGCCGCATCTCGGCGAGTTCGGTTTCCGAGGCGCGCAGGAAGTCGACATCCTCGACCTGCCGGGCGACGGCATAGCTCGCGACGCGCTCCCTGCCGATATTCTCGGCGACCCGCCGGTGCGTTTCCGCCTCCACGATGGCGCGGAATCCGGCGATGCGCTGCCGTCCGATGCGACGGGCGATCTCGGTATCGAATTCGCTGGTATCCGGTCCGGCGGCCATACCCGCCAGAATCCGGGCCAGCAGTGTTTCCGGCTGTACCTCACGTAGCGTCCGGTACGCGGAGAAGGACGGACCGCGCGAGGATTCGTACTGTCCGAGTTGTTCGACCAGCTGAGCGGCGATCATTTCCTGCTGCTGTGTCGAATCCTCCCTGGTCAGCAGGGCCGCGAGCAGGTCGCGCAGCGCGGGAACGTCGATCTCGCCGGACGGTGTGCGTGGCACCTCGAGATCCTCCGGAGTGCCGCTGCGCGCACCGAGGGCGGCCGGGAACCACAGGTCGAACAGACCGTCGAAGGTGCTGCGATGGGTGGTGCGGCGCAGCAGCGCGCAGGCCAACCCCTCGCGCACGACCTCGCGGTCCATCAGATCCAGCACCGAAACCACGCGGCCCGCGTCCACCGTCTCCGAGGGACCGACCGGGATGCCACGCGCCCGCAAGGCCTCGACGAAACCGACGAGATGTCCCGAAATCCCGTGCGGCGCATCGAGTGTGGGCTGCGATCCGGCCGCCATGGCTCAGGCCAGCTTCAGCTCGGCCAGCGCGCGCTGGTGATCGGCCTGATGTTTGAGCACGACACCGAGGGTGGCGCGCACAGTGGTGTCGTCGAGATCCTGCAGCCCCAGCGCGAGCAAAGTGCGTCCCCAGTCGATCGACTCCGCGACGCTCGGCAGCTTCTTCAGCTGCATCCCGCGCAGCACGTGCACGATCCGCACCAGCTGCGCGGCGACCGCGGCGGACAGCTCCGGCACCCGGCTGGCCAGGATGCGGCGCTCGAGTTCCTCGTCCGGGAAGTCCAGGTGCAGGTAGAGGCAGCGGCGCTTGAGCGCTTCGGAGAGTTCGCGCGTCGCATTGGAGGTCAGCACCACGAACGGCTTCCGGCTGGCGGTGATGGTGCCGAGTTCCGGGACCGTCACCGCGAAATCGCTGAGCACCTCGAGCAGCAGACCCTCGATCTCGACATCGGCCTTATCGGTCTCGTCGATGAGCAGCACGGTCGGATCGGCGCGGCGGATCGCGGTCAGCAGCGGCCGCGACAACAGGAATTCCTCGGTGAAGACGTCGGCCTTGGTCTCTGCCCAGTCGTTCTCGCTGGACGCCTGGATCCGCAGAATCTGCTTGGCGTGATTCCACTCGTACAGCGCGCGGGCCTCGTCGACGCCCTCGTAGCACTGCAGACGCACCAACTCCGCATTTGCGGTCTGCGCGACCGCCCTGGCCAGTTCGGTCTTGCCGACACCGGCCGGACCCTCGATCAGCAGCGGCTTACCGAGCCGATCGGCCAGGAATACCGAGGTCGCGGTCGCCTTATCGGCCAGGTACCCGGTCGAGGCCAGCCGTTCGATCACATCGTCGACCGAGGTGAAGATCGGCTCCTGCACTGCGCTTTCGGTACCCACGTAGCGTCCTTCCATCGAAACCCACCCCTAACGCTACGGCAGGCCCCGACGCAAGCGCGCGTCGGTTCTTACACCGAACGAAATCTAGACCGGGCGGAGCAGCCCCATCGCCCTCGACCATGGGGCCGCCGCGCACGGTTTTGCGCGCCACGCATGTTTCCGCCCGGCGAATGTGTGCGCGGCGCGAAAAGGTGCGCGGCGCATCGCTGTCGTTACTCGGGCGATCCAGCTGGACGGGGCATCAGACCGGGCGGATCTGGCCGTCGCCCCAGACGATCCACTTGGTCGAGGTCAGTTCCGGCAGCGCCATCGGGCCGCGGGCGTGCAATTTCTGGGTGGAGATGCCGATCTCCGCGCCGAAGCCGAACTGCTCACCGTCGGTGAACGCGGTGGAGGCATTCACCATGACGGCCGCGGCATCGACGCGGCTGGTGAATTCGCGGGCCGCGGCCAGCTCACCGGTGACGATCGCCTCGGTGTGGCCGGTGCCCCAGGTGTTGATGTGCTCGACCGCCTGGTCGAGATCCTTGACAACCTTGAGCGCGATATCGAGGGTGAGGTACTCCTCGCCCCAGTCCTTGTCGTCGGCGGGCACCAGTCCGGGCAGCTCGCCGTGCACGGTGACACCGTGGCGTTCCAGCGCCTCGATCAGCCGGGGCACGGCGGTGGTGGCGATCGCGTCGTCGATGAGCACCGTCTCGGCGGCATTGCACACGCTGGGACGGCGGGTCTTGGCATTGATCAGGATCTGCTCGGCCATGTCCAGATCGGCGGCCTCGTGCACGTAGATGTGGCAGTTGCCGGTGCCGGTCTCGATGGTGGGCACCTGGGCGTCGCGGACCACGGCATTGATCAGACCCGCCCCGCCGCGCGGGATGACCACGTCGACCAGACCGCGGGCCTGGATCAAATGGGTCACGCTGGAGCGATCGTGGCTGGGCAGCAACTGCACCGCATCCGCCGGAATATCCAGGGCGACAAGGGCTTCCCGCAGTACCGTGACCAATGCGGCATTGGAGTGCGCGGCCGAGGAGGAACCGCGCAGCAGCGCGGCGTTGCCGGATTTGAGCGCGAGCCCGAATGCGTCGACGGTGACATTCGGCCGGGCCTCGTAGACCATGCCGACGACGCCGAGCGGCACCCGGACCTGACGGATCTCCAGCCCGTTCGGCAGCGTCGACCCGCGCACGACCACACCGACCGGATCGGGCAATCCAGCCACCTGACGCAGCCCGGAGGCGATGCCGTCGATGCGTGCCTTGGTCAGGCGCAGCCGGTCCAGCAGCGAATCCTCGGTTCCCGCCGCCTGCGCGGTCGCGATGTCCTCGGCATTGGCGGCGAGCACGGTATCGGCCGCCGCGAGCAACGCATCCGCGGCCGCATGCAGCGCCTCGTTCTTCTGCGCCGTGGTCATCTGCGCGAGCGCCCGCGAAGCCACCCGAGCCTTACGCGCGGCATCGTGCACCGCCTCGCGGATATCCTGACCGGTGGTCGTTCCTGCCGTCATAGGTGACAGCCTACTGACCGGCTCGACCCCGGTTCACGCCGCAGTGAAGTAGGTTCCGGGCGTCGAATTGGTGCGTGGACCAGATGCGGGGCGAGTGTTCCTCGGGGTGGGGTGCGCGCGGGAATCTGCACCGCCCCAGGCGCTGTACACCGTGGCCTGTTGCGGGTGTTCTACCCGTCGGCGGAGTACAGCGTCCCGCTCGATGTGACTCTACGACCGGAAACGGTTGGCGGGCAAGACGTATCAGCAGGTGGTGATCGGGCTGGCGCGGCGAAAGGTGACCGCGTTGTGGGCATTGATGCGCGAGCAGGGATCTGCTACGAAGCCCGCCCGACACCAGCATCGGACGCATGAACGGCCCCTACCGAGCCGCCGCGTCGGGTGCGCCGGACGCCGACGTGGGCGCGGGGCAGGTAGCGGGCCCGTGTGGGCAACAGTGGCCAGACGCCTCGGACTGTGGTGGCGAACAGGGTGAACATCTTCTGGTCGCGGCGCGTCCAGGACAGGTTCAGGATCTCGCGGCACCGGGGCGGCATGAGCGCGGCGCCCAGCCACACGTTGAAACCCATCACCGGCCGCCAGGCCAGTGCCCACGCCGCGTCGGGGACACCGGGTGGTGCGGGAATCTTGTTGTGGCGCAGGGCAAATGCGTAGTCGGTGGTCGCGTTGGATTCCAGCACCGTGTCCACGGTGGTGTCCCAGTACCGTTTGAATTCGACGTAGTCGGCGACGAGGACCCGGTCCGACAGCCCGTACATCCGCCACCACGTGATGCCCTCGGCAACGAGTTGATCCTTCTGCGCGCCGGTGAGCGGCGTGCCGAAGAATTCGTTGATCGCGATGCAAACCTCGATGAACGTCACGTGAGTCCACCAAAACACATCCGGGTTGAGGGCATGGTAGCGGCGCCCGTGCGGGTCAGTGCCCTTGAGCGGTTTGTGGTAGTCCCGCACGCGGGCGGCCATGGCATCAGGGTCGGCGTCGTAGATCATGCCCAGGATCTGTGGGACGGACCGCAGCAACCGGTCCCACGGATCGTCGAAGAAGTTCGAGTGATCCTGCAGCGCCGCCCCGACCGCAGGATGCATGTTCTGCAGGGTGCCGGTGCGGCCCAGGAACAACAGCATCCGCCGGTCACCGAGATACTTCCAGGTCAGCGACCCAGGCCCGAGCGGAGCGCCCGGTAGATCGCGATCAGCGGTGTCAGTGGCGTACATGATGTCGGACCTCTCTGTCCACCGGTGCGGCAATGCGATAAAATCTATCGTATTGTCGCATCATTGCATACCGATGGGTGAGGCGCCAAGGGAACTCGAGTTCGCCGGTAGGGTTGCCCGCGTGCCGCGGGAAACGACAACCTATGCCGAGCTGCTCGCCAGCCCCGTCGGCGGCGAGTCGACCGACCGCAGAATCCTCGACGCCGCCCTCGAGCTGTTCGCCGAACTCGGCATCACCCGCGTCAGCATCGACGACATCGCCCGCCGTGCCGGAGTAAACCGCGCCACTCTCTACCGGCGCATCGGCGGCAAGGACGCGGTCGTACGCGCAGCGCTGATCCAGGAAACCACCAGGATCCTCGATGACATCGCGACCCGGTTGCGGGCGATCCCCGACGACCGGCAACGCATCATCGATGGCCTGGTCATCACCGTCACCACCCTGCGTGCCCACCCCATCCTGCACAAGGTCCTCGCCGTCGATCGGGAACAAACCCTCGCTGCGGTCACCCTCGACGCCGGCGACATCCTCAACCTCGCCACCGTGTTCGTTGCCCAGGAAATCCTCACCGTCCGTCCCGACGGCAACCAGCTCCACGACATCGAACCCCTCGCTGGAATGCTCGTGCGCCTGACACACTCCCTGGTCCTCATCCCCGACACCCCGCCCCGGCTCGACACCGACGACGCCCTACGCGACTTCGCCGCCCGCTATCTCGTCCCCCTCGTGCGGTCCGACACCTAGATTGTGTGTCGAAGTGCGCTGCGGCTGGCACTAGCTCGTCTGCACCGCACGAAGTAGGCGAGCGAGGCTTCGGGCGTCGCTGGGAGTCGGTCTGAATGAGTTCGACGTCGTTGCCCAACTGCGCCGCCGATACCGAATCATGCTGGTACATCGGCAGTTCGACGACGATTTACACCTACTCAAACCCGGTGAACCAGTTTTAAGCGTCCACCAGGACGAAGTAGACGATCGCCCCACGCCGGGGCGCGGATGCCCGTCGCTCAGACCGCCCCCGACGAGCGCTCTTTCGGAGACAGGGATTCCGTCCAGTATTCGTGCCGTACCGCGTCCCACAACCGCGACAGTTCCGGGAACCGCGCACGGACCTGCACCAGGTCCGGCGCGGCGACGACACTCGACATCGATATCAGCGGCTCCGATTCGGATAGATTGCGCACCAACATCATTCGAATGCGACAGTTGTCGATCCGCCAGATCGCCTGCCAGCCGTCCACCTCGGTGCGATGCTCGCTCATCCGGACCGACTACCCGTGGCCACCGCCGTCCGCACCCGGCAGCGCTAGTTGGCCGAGTTTGTCCAGCACCTCACGCAGGGTTCGCAATGTCGGCCCACCGCCCGCGTGCACCTGGCTGTCGAGTGATGGAAACTCGAGCCCCCTCGCGGCAGCGCGCTCACGCGGCGTCAACGACTGCGGCGCAAGACGACCCGTATCGACCAGCGTGTAATACGCCGCCGCCTTCCACACGCACCGCCCGATCCGACAAGCACGGTGCTCGCGCATCAGCTCGTGCGCCAAGTCGATATCGGCATGTCCGCAAACCCTTGGCGGCGTGACGATCGTGTCCTCGAGCATCACGCCGCCCCCGTTTCCACGGCTGGGCGCGCGACTCTGGCCCATGTCGTTGCGGGACAGACGGTTTCGAGATCGAAGTCCTCACACAGTCGCGCCGGTTGATCATCGACCTGAGCCAGGTCGTAGACCACGATCGCGGCCACACCGAGCCCGGCTGCGATGCCGAGGGCGTACCCGATCGGATCAGGGGTGTCCTGTGGCGGCCGTATTGTGTACACGTACTGATAGCCCAGTAGCCGGGCGTGCTGCGTCACTGCGCTCGCGTGCCGGGGTGCAGCGAGTCCGGACACATCACCGCGCACGAATCCGACAGCCTTCGGCGTGTCGAATCGCCCGGTATCTGCCTCTGCCACTTGATTGTTCATCATCGCTCCGCCCCTTCGGTCGATGGATTACGGTGGGTGGCGGCCGAGCAGGTCTCGTGCCTCATCAGTTCTCATCTCGAACGCCGGTCCACAGCACAGCATCGGCAACTGCTCTCGACCAGCTGAAACGAGAACTCGATTGCGATTGCTGCAAAGCGCCAGAACGGGACTCGGTTCCGTGATGAAAACAGGCTCAGTTTCCGATCCGATCTGACTCGATTCCAGGAGACCCCCGTGACCAGCACCGAAGCGGATGGCCCATCGTCGACCCTGCCGCGCCGCCAGCTCGGGCGGTTCCTTCGCGATCGCCGCGAAGCGACCGGATTCACCATCGCCGAGGCCGCCAAATTGGTCGACCTATCGCGAGCGGTGCTCCAGCGCATCGAGACCGGACAAATTCAGAAGGTCCAGAGGCAGGATGTGCAGGCGCTCTGCGAGGTGTACGACGTTGCGGTGGAGGAGACCGCCATGGCGATCGATCTAGCAACGCGAGCTAGAGCCAAGAACTGGCACCATATCTATGGCGGCTTGTACGACAGCGCCTTCACGATGTACGTCGGACTCGAAGCGGCTGCCTGTCGGCTGAGCACCTACCATGAGCAACACTTGCCCGGTCTGCTCCAAACGGCCGATTATGCACGAGCAATTATCCGCGCGTTCCCCCAGTTCACCAGCTCCGATGTTGACCGACGTATCGAGCTCCGGCTGAAACGCCAAGCCGTCGTCACTCGCAAGACGAAACCTGTCCAGATGGACGTTCTGCTGCATGTGTCGGCGCTCTACCGCGTGATCGGCAGCCTGCGCATCATGGCAGCACAGCTGAGACACCTTGCCGAGATGTCGAAACGGCCGAACATCAGGTTGCGGATACAGCCGTACAGTGCGGGCTTGACCTGGGGACTACCCTTTGGCCCGTTCATAATCGTGGATTTCGACCGGACCTCGAAGGGAGAACCCGTCGAGCCCTCAATAGTGTTCATCGAGGGCGGAGCGGCCCAGGATGTATACCTCGAGAAGCCCAACGATATTCGACTTTATAGTGAGCTTCACGCGGCGATCTGGGATGCATCGTTAGGTGAGGTCGAGAGCAGAAACCTGTTGCGGCAGATAGCGAAGGAGCACGAACGTGGTGAACGCTGACTTATCCGGGGCGAAGTGGTTCAAGGGCAGTCGCAGCGAGAGCGGCGCAAAATGCGTTGAGGTGGCATGGCTCGACGGGGGCAAAGTCGGCGTTCGGGACTCGAAGAACCCAACCGGCCCAGCACTGATATTCACCCCCGGCGAGTGGGATGCCTTCACCGCAGGCATGCAAGACGGTGAGTTCACCCGGCCTGCCGCATAGCACTTCCCCGAAGCGGATCATGTAAACGGCCTCAGTCGTGCACGTAATGGGCTGAGGCCGTTACTGTTTCGGCTATCAGGCGGCCACCTCGTCCGCAGATCGACCAGAACGTCCGCTGCATCCGATCACTCCACCACGTGAACCTCGGGTGCGCCGTTGGCGTTGAACCGTTCCTGTAAGGAAGCACCGTCGAGGACCGTGGCTTCGTCAACCCGAATCTCGGACCTCACTGGTTGCCTCGGCAACGTCCGCAACCTGTAGCCGTGCCTCGGACAAGGCGGTGGGCGTAGGCCCGAACTGGCATCGCCGGAGGCCGGTATCGCGGAGGTCGGCCGCGACAAGGTTGGTCGAGCTGAATTCGCAACCGCTCAGATTCGCCTGCCGCAGGTCGACATGCTTGAAACTCGCACGGAAAGGTGTGGATTCGACACGGCGAGTTCACCGAGGAGTACAGGGCGACGGCGGTATCGACGGCATTGAGCATGCCGGGCCCGGCTCCCGCCCCGTGCTCGGTTGGTTCGCCGTATCGGCCGGTTGATCCGCTACAAGCGGTGCCGTCTCGGGATCGACGCCGGCATTCGAGGTCGGTACCATTCATCAGCGTGAGCGATGGGGGCACGCCAGCCTCGGGCCAACGGCTCTCGGTGGTACCCGAGCAGGTTCGTGACGTCGGTGAGTACGTCTACGAATTGGCCGAAACACTGCGCACGGCATTGGATTCCGCGGCCACCGAAGTCGATGCGGTAGCCAACGGTAGTTGGACCGGTGGCCGGGCGGCGGAGTTCGCTGATGGCTGGAGCGATGTCCGTGCCGGTGGTACTCAGATCATTGCCGCGCTCGCCACGATGGCGGAGAGGCTCGGCGTCACTGCCGCGACGTATGAAGCCCGCGACGAGAGCAATGCGTCGACTACCTCCAGTTTGGATTTGCCATGAGCGAGTTCTCGGTCAATCTCGACGACCTCGATCGGATTGTGGCCCGGCTGTCCGGCCTCGCCGGATTCATCAGCGATCACCTCGACGACATCGATGCCGAAGTCGCCGCGCTGACCGGAACCGACTGGGAAAGCGTTGCCGCCCAGGCATATTCCGAAGCGCATCAGCAGTGGATGACGGGTGCGCGTGAATTCGCCGAGGGCATCCGCGAGATCAGCGACGCGGCCCGCAAAGCGCACACGCGGTACAGCAGCGCCGCCGACGTCAACAAGCAGATGCTGCAGGGCGGGTAAGCCGTGGGTGACACCTGGGTCATCGACTCCGGCATGTACTTCGATGCCGCCAAGAAATGCCAGTCGTTGGCCAGCGACATGTCGCTCGCGTTGGGTCCGCTGCAGCGCGCTCTCGTGCACGACTGCGGAGGTATGGCCGGGGACCACGAGAAGTCCAAGGATTGGACGGCCGCCTATGACCGGAATGCTTGCGACATCGTCACGCTCGCCGCGACCCTGTGCAATGCGCTGCAACGCTTCGGAGATGTGCTGGCCGCCAACGGTTATAACTGGTGGCAGTCCAACCGATCCACCACGAGCGGTACCGAGCCAACCCGTCCCACACCATCCGAACCGTTGTACGACTCCGGTATGGCACTGCCGACGACCGCCAAGGGCGCGAACGGTGCCGGAATCGACACCTCGATCACCGGATTGCTCGAACAAGTCGGGAAGATCCCCAACGGAGACGTCACCAAACTCGGCATCGCGGCGGATGCCTGGAAAACGTTCGCCAACAACACCAACATCACCACAGCCGCCGACCGCATCAAGGGTATCGACGCCAAGTTCACCGGAAGCAGCGACCCGAATATCCGCGATATCGAAGAAAAACTGACCACTCTGCAGAGAGCGGCCGAACTGCTGTCACAGGCGGCGATCGCGCTGGCCGGACCGGTCAAAGACCACCACGATGCCCTCGACACGATGCGCAACGACGTCCAATCCGCAGTCGCCAGCGCCGCAAAGGAACTCGCGGGCGCGGTCGTCATCACCGTCGCCATCGTCGGCATCCTCGCGGTCGTGTCCGCGGGCACCGCCGCCGCCCCCGCCGCGGCAGGCGGTGTCGCCGTCACCGCCGAAATCGTCACCACCACAGCCGGAATCATCCGCAACACCGTCTCCATCAGCCGCATCCTGATCATCTTCGGCGCAGTAGTCGTCGCCGGAACCGCCACCGGCGTCTTCACCGCCATCCCCGACCTCACCCAAAACGGCATCAACGCCGCGCTGGCGTCCATTGCCGCAATGACCGTCAAAATCATCGGCGACGAATCGAGCGGCACCGGCGGTGATGGCGCAACCAGCACTGCCAATGCGCGCAACACACCTGGAACGCCCGAGTATGCGGCCCGCGTCGAAGAGTTGGCGAAGGACCCCGCGCACGGCGGCAAGATTACGGACAAGTCCAGACGTGAGGCCGAGGTTGCCCTTGGTATGGAGCACGACGGTCAGCTGAATGGGCCCGTTACGCGAGCTCCGATGGAGAACGGCAAGGACACGGGCGATTTCGTGGACGGAGACGGTCAGCATTGGGATATGAAGCAGCCGACCGACACCTTTCCCCCAACGGCGGGCCCAATGGCCGGACAGCCCATGCCACCGACGATGCGCGGCGCGTATAACGCGGAAGAGTTCGAGAAGATGGTCGGCGAGGAGCTGGGTACCGGCGAAAATGTGATGATTGATCGGCAGAACTTGTCGGAGGCCGGTCTGCAGTCGGTGCAGGAGGTAGTCGGCAAGCATCCGGAATGGGCTGGCAAGGTTGTCATTTACGGCAAGTGACACAGTACCGTGGAGGTGTGGTGGGTCAGCCTAAGGAGTATACGTACTCGGTTCATGCATGGCCGATTGATCGCGCTGCCTGCACGGCGTTGGAGGACTACATCCGGACCCGGACAACTGCACAAGACGGCGTGCATGGGGCGCTCGGCGGAGCCGGCCTGAACTTCACGAGAGCCGATCTGCGCGACTTCGACCTCTCTGATGCGTATCTGGCCGTTGCCGATCTCGACGGGGTAAACCTCGCGGGAGCTGACCTCGACCGTGCGACATTGCTCGGTGCGAGATTGCGAAACGCGGATCTGTCTGGCACCCATCTGCACAAGGTGGAAGCCGACGGCTGCGTCGGTGAAGGTCTCAACCTGTCTGGTGCAAACCTCTTCCGAGCCAGTTTCGTGAAAGCCGACCTTCGCCGAGCAGATCTAAGCAACTGCGAACTGAGCTCCACCAACCTCCGCGAGGCCGACCTCCGTGCTGCGAACCTACGAGGATGTCACTTCGGACCGACACCCACTCGCCTGACTCGAGCACAACTGTCGGGCGCCCACGTCACTGATGCCTGGGGTGAGGTCCGTGGCCCAATTCGAGTCGATGACGATCAGATCCTCACCGGCGAGCAGTTAGCGGAATGGTTCGCGTCCCGGGGCGCCCCACGTGTGCACCTGGTGGAGTAGGCAGCTTTCGGGCGAGCGTCCGCGCGCGGCGGCGCACGGCGGATGGTTTTCTCGCTGACAGCGCCGACATGGCTTATTCGGGTTATGTCCGATCGCCGATTTCCTGGATCTCGTTCAGGATCTGTAGCAGGAAAGACAGGGGTGGCTGGCCGGGTGCCTCCGGGGCAGCCAGCAGGGATTCGACGACCGGCGCGAGCGCGGGGGCGCTGTCGACGGCCACCCGGACGAGGCCGAGTTCGGCGCACTGAGAAAGTACCGGAGTCAGGCACGCGATCGCCTCATCGGTCCGTCCGGCGAGGCAAAGGCAACCGCCATACAGCAATTGGGCCTGTAAAAGCGCGCGGGGGCGCGGCTGGGTGCGGATTTCGGCGACGATCTGTTCGGCGGCGGCGGTGGCGCGTTCGGTGGCGGCCGGTGACTGTTGGGCGAGTAGGAGGCGAATGGCCGACTCGTGGGTGAGTTCGGCGGTGAGCGCGAGCGGGTGGTTCGGTTGCCGGTGGTAGGCGGGCAGGTGCTCGAGTGTCTGCCGGTCTTCGTCGGTGATCGGCAGCCCCAGTCGTACCCGCTCGTTCAGAATGCGGGCGGTCAGCCGTGGCAGGGTGATTTTCTCCGCGACCTTTTGCCCCTCGTCCAACCGTCGTCGTGCGGCATCGAGATCGCCACCCACCGCGTCCAGCCTGGCACCGGTCCCGTAAGTGGCGACCAGGAATTCCACAGCGCCGGTCGCGACGCCGTGACCGGATGCCAGCAGCTGGGCGGCCTCCGCGTATTTCCCTTTCTGATAAAGCAATTCGCCGAGCAGCCCGCTGGCCAGCCGGGTCGCGTGGGAATGGCTGCCGCTATTGCGCGCGAGGGTGAACGCGCAGCGGAAGAGCTCTTCGGCTCCGTCGATGTCGAGTTGTTCGGCGGCGGCTTGGCCGGCGATGCAGCCGCCGTACACCAGGCCGGCCGGGCCGTTGATGCGGGTCCGGTAGGGCTCGGCCCACGCGTGCCAGCGGCGTGCGCCCGCGAAGTCGAAACGATAGTAGGCCGCCGCTTCCGCGGTGGTAGCCGCGACGCTGGCGAAGAACGGTCGAACCGACTGCTGCAGCCATGGCACGGCGGCATCCGGGAAATCCTTGAACCGGTCCGTCACAAGGTATTCCGCTGCTCGCGTCACATCAGCCTGGATGCGCAGGTCCGCGGTCTCGGGATCGTCCGGTGCGGCGGTTTCCAGTGCCGCGTCCACGCGATCCAGCGCGGTCCGGGTGGCGACGGGACGCTGGAGCGAGACATTGGCCCAGGCCACCGACAGTTGCAGCCGGGGATCGGCAACCGTGATCTCGGTGGGCAGCTTCTTCACCAGCCCCAGGAAGGTGGCCATGCGGGAATCTTCGATCAGTGTGTCGGCCTGTTCTTGCACCAGTTGTTTGGCCCGCTCGGCGGCGCCGGCCGCGAGTGCGTGATCTACGGCCTCGGTGAGCATTTCGTGCTCGGCGAACCAGGTCGACGCGGTCAGATGGAGCTCTTCGAGCAAGCCGGGATGCTGGCGGATCAGCCTGCGGCGCAGGAAGTCCGCGAACAGCGCGTGATAGCGGAACCACCGCAGCTCGTCATCGACGCTGCGCAGGAACAGGTCTCGGCGCCGCACCTCCTCGAGCTGCTCCTGCCCGGACCGCACTCTGGTCAGCGCCTCCGCGAGCTCTCCGCAGATGGTGTCGGTGACCGCGGTCCGCATGACGAAGTCGAGCATCGTCGGTTCGAGCGCGCCGACGACGTTTTCCATCAGGTATTCGCCGATACCGTAATGCTGCCCGGTGATCTGGTCCAGATAGCTCCCGGGATCCTCCTTGCCGCGCAGTGACAGTGAAGCGAGCTGCAGCGCCGCCACCCAGCCCTCCGTCGACTCACGCAGCCGGTCGACGTCGGCGTCGGAAAGGTGCAATCGCTTCGCACCGACCAGGAAATTCGTCGTTTCCCCTGAATCGAAGCGCAGTGCGCTCTCGTCGATTTCCACCAGTTCGTCCTGAACGCTCATGCGCCCCAACGGAAGACCGGTACGAGTGCGGCTGGTGACGATCAATCGCAGGTAGTGGCCCCCGTTGTCGAGCAGGAACTCCATCGCGGCGAGGGTCGCCGGACTGGTCACCAGGTGCCAATCGTCGATCACGACGGCAACGGGCTCCGCGCTGTCGTGGATCTCATTGATCAGGGCCGTCATCACCTGCGGCGCCGCGGCGGCGGAATGCTCCTCGAGAATCTGCGTCAATTCGATCGCCAGCGTGGGACGAACCTGCCGAATCGCCTCCACCAAGTGGCTCAGGAACCACACGACATTGTTGTCGTCCTCCGCGATCGCCAACCACGCCGCCCGGACACCGGCCATGTCGAGGGCGTGCGCCCACTGTGCGGCCAGGGAACTCTTGCCGAAACCGGCCGGGCCGTGAATGAGGGTCAGCCGCCTGGATTGTCCCTCCCGCAACGTCTGCAGCAACCGCGGGCGATCGACCAGCCGACGCAGCGTCGTGGGTGGACGGAACCGGGTCTTCGGGGCCGATTGCGGCGGCAACACGGCGGCGGCGGTCGACGTTGTCGGCGAGATCGGCCGAGCACCCGCGACCGATTTCGTTGCGACGGATCCGTCGAGCTGTGGGGCAGCCATCGTGTCCACCGGCAGCCCGCAGGAGAACTGCGCGGTGCGCAACCGCTCGCCGAAGTCCCGGGCCGTGGGCGGCCGGTCGGCGGGGTCGGTGGCCATCGCGGCTTCCAGGACGGCGCACACCATTGCCGGTACCCCGGCGGATCGCAGGTCGGGGACGGGTTCTGAGGTGATGCGCACGAACTGCGCCACCATCGACTCGCCCGCCTGGCGTTCGAACGCGGCGTGGCCGGTGAGAGCCGCGAACAGCGTCGCGCCCAGCCCGTAGATATCGGAGAGAATCGTCGGAGGGTCGCCGCGTATCACCTCCGGAGCCGTGTACGCCGGAGTCCCCGCGACGAGGCCGGCAGCTGTCTCGAATGCGCCGCCGACACGCGCGATACCGAAGTCCGCCAGCTGCGGTTCACCGTAGTCGCTGATCAGCACGTTGGCGGGATTGACGTCACGATGGATGACGCCGCTGGCGTGCGCGGTCGCCAGCGCGCCCGCCAGCTTCACGCCGACGGTCACGACCTCCTGCCACGGCAACGGTCCGTCCGCGCGAATCCGTGTGTCGAGTGAGCCCCTGAGGTGCAGGGGCATCACGATGAACGGCCGTCCGGTCGAGGTGACGTCGGTCGTCAGCACCTGGACGATGTTGGGGTGGGTCGAGAACTTCCCCAGCGCACGTTGTTCGCGCAGGAAACGGGTCCGGTCCTCATCGTCGACCGTGGAGCCGAGCACCTTGACCGCGACCTCGCGATCGAGTGCGGACTCGGTGCACCGGTACACGATGCCGAATGCGCCGCGGCCGATCTCTTGGGCGTCGACGAACCCGGCCGCAGCGAGTTCCGCTGCGATACCCAAAGTCAGGTCGCGTTGCGTCCCCTTGGCATTGCCCTCGGACACCGACCGCTCACCCGATCATCGGCGCAGGCTTCCCGGAAATTCGCGCGTTTGCGGCGGCCTGCCACCCCGACCGCACCGCGAGCAACTCATGTACTCACCTCTCGAGGCGAAAACCAACTGGTCCCGACTAGTCGATCATAAATCGCGACGACGGGAGCAACGCGCCGACCATCGAACTGGCCGCAGCGGCTCCACCCGCACGGCTCTGCTGTGTCGAACGCCAGGATGGCGACCGGCACATCGCAATGCCAGCGCAACCCCATGATGACGAACCGGCACGCCGGATAACCACGGCGCGACGAGGTGAGCCGAGTCCATCCCGAAGCGGACGAGGGCGGATTATCTTGGGGTATATGCCCACCATGCCGGATCGGATACCGGCCGAGGGTGCCCACGATGCGTTGATCGGGCATCTCGAGGCCCATATGGTTGCTCTGACTTTTGTGGACAATGCCGGGATAACCAGGGTGAAGACGGTGCCGAAGGGCCGGTTGGCGCAGGCCGCCCGGTTCGGGATCGGGGTATCACCCTGTTTCGAGACGTTCACCTTCGACGATCTGATGTCTGTCGGGCGATATCTCGGCGGGCCCGACGGCGATCTGCGCCTGATTCCCGACCTGTCCCGATTGACCGAACTCGCCTGTCAGCCCGGATGGGCCTGGGCGCCCGCCGATAAGTTCACCCAGGACGGCAATCGCTTCGTCGCCTGTCAGCGCGCCTTCGCGACCCGGCAGGCCCAGGCGGCCCAGCAGGCCGGTCTGCGGCTGTCGATGGCATTCGAGACGGAGTGGGCGGTGGGGCTCGCGAATATCGAAAACGATTTCGTCCCGGCGATATACGGTCCCGCCTACGGCATGATCCGGCTGAGCCAGGTGGGCGAATACGCCAGCGAACTCGTCGCGGCGTTGGAGCGCCAGGAGATCGCCGTCGATCAATTCCATCCGGAATACGCGCTGTCGCAACTGGAACTGTCCGTCGCGCCCAATGATCCGGTCGCGGCCGCCGATGACGCGATCCTGGTCCGGCACACCATCCGGCAGGTGAGCACCCAATACGGTTGGCGCGCACTGCTCGCGCCGTGTATCGAGCCAGGTAGCGCGGGTTCCGGTGCGCACCTGCACTTTTCACTGCACGACGATGAAGGACCGCTCTTGGCCACGGGCGAAGGCCCCTATGGCATGCGCCCCGCGGGGGAGGCATTCCTGGCCGGTGTGCTGCGGGAACTGCCCGCCTTGGTCGCGGTCGGCGCGGGCAATCCGGCGAGCTTCCTGCGGCTGCAACCCTCGCGCTGGGCCGGAATCTGGCAGTGCTGGGGTCGGGAGACACGCGAATCCGCGCTGCGTTTCATCACCGGCGTGCAGGGCACCGAGGACTGGGCGGCCAATGCCGAGGTCAAATGTTTCGACGCGACCGGTAATCCGTATCTGATCGTCGGTGCGGTCATTGCCGCCGGACTCGCCGGTGTCGCCGAAGAACTGCGGCTGCCCGCCGAAATCACCGGCGATCCGGTCGGTTTCGATGCGGAGCAACTCATGCTGTCGGGTGTGCGGAGGTTGCCGACCAGTTCGATGGAGGCCGCCGACGCACTCGCGGACTCCAAGGTGCTCACCGACGCGCTCGGCGTCGAATTGCATGATGCGCTGCTCACCGTGCGCCGCGCCGAGGCCGAACGCTATCGGGATATCAGTCCGGCCAAGGTGGTCGAGCTGACCCGCTGGCGGTTCTAGCGTGCTCACCGATGGTGTCGCACTCACCGATCACCATTGTCACGGCGTCGTGGCCGCGGATCTGGACCGCCCCGGTTTCGAGCGGCTCCTCGGTGAAGGACGACGCGGCACCTTCGATTCGTCGATCGGCTTGGCGGTAAGACGTTGGTGCGCACCGGTTCTCGACCTGGAACCGCATACGGAGCCGGACCGGTATCTGGCGCGCAGGGCCGAGCTCGGCTGGCGCGAGGCGACCACCCGGCTGCTGCGCGCCGCGGGCACCACCCGATGGTTTCTCGATACCGGATTCGGTGGTGGCCGAGCAGAATTCGCCGCCCTCGCCCCTGGCGAGGTGTGCGAAATCGTCCGGCTCGAACAGGTGGCCGAGCAGGTGATCACCGAAGTCGGCTCGGCGAAAAGGCCTTTCGAGGATATCGAGACAGCGTTGCGCGCTCGGGCTCGAAACGCCGTCGGCCTCAAGACAATCGTGGCCTACCGCTGCGGCCTGGACTTTCCACGCACCCATACGCCGCCATCGACGATCATGCACGAACTCCGGCTCACCGATCCGGAGACGCTCGGCTGGCTCGTCGGACTCGGTGCCCGCATCGGAGCCGAACTCGGCCTGCCCCTGCAGTTCCACACTGGATTCGGCGATACGGATTTGCGTCTCCAGGCCGCCGATCCGCTACTGCTCACCGACTTCCTGCACGCCACCGCGGGCTCTGGGGTATCGGTCATGCTGCTGCACTGCTGGCCGTTCCACCGCAACGCCGCTTATCTCGCCCACATCTTCGACCATGTGCACCTGGACCTCGGCCTGACCATTCCGTATGTGGGACGACGGGCCGAGGCCGTACTCGCCGAAGCACTCGAACTCGCGCCGTTCCGGGCCCTGCTGTACTCCTCGGACGGCTGCGGACTCCCGGAACTGCACTACCTCGGCGCACTGCTGTGGCGGCGCGGCCTCGGCCGCCTGCTCGACGAATGGATCGCCGAGGACGCCATCACCGCCGCTGATGCCGAACGACTCGTCCTGGCTATCGCCCACGGTAACGCCGCGAGCACCTACCCCGGATAATCGCGGCATCCGCCGGAGGTGGGACTAGCGTGCGGCGGCGATGGCCGCCTCAAGTCCATTGGACAGCTGACTGGAGTCGAGTTTCCTACCGTTGACGAAGACGGTCGGGGTGGCGTTGACGTCGCCGTTGAGGACCTGCTCGGTCTTGTCGCGGAGATAGGTGTCGTAGTTGCGGTCGGTAATGCACTGAGCGACGGACGGGTCGGTGTAGCCGGCGTTCTCGGCGATCTCGACGAGCTTGCTGTCGGGCAAGCCGGTGCCGCCCTCGGCGGGCTGCTGTTCGAACATCGCGGCGAACCAGCCCTGATACTTCGAACGGTCCTGTCCGGCGACGCAAAACGACGCGTTGGCGGCGCGCGAGGAGTACTGGGTGGAGGAGGCGCGGTCCAGAAAGGAGATGACGTCGTATTCGATGATTGCCGTGCCGTTCGCGGCGGCGTCTTCGAGCACCTTGGCATTGCGTTTCTCGAATGATTTGCATGCGGGACATTGCAGGTCCGCGACCACACGAACGACGACCTTCGCATTCGAATCGCCGACGCGGACCGTGCCGGTCGCGGTGACGCCCGCCGGAGTCGTGCCGGAGTCGACATTCGCCGCCATCGCGACACCCGAAACAACGTTCGTGCGACTCTTCAACACCACGACGGCGCCGACCACGCCCACGACAACTACCAATAGCGCGGCGACCACCATCAGAACGACAACAGCGGGGTTGGTGGACCGAGCCGCCGATGGCGGACCCGGCCATCCGCCCTGAGGGGTACTCACCGTAGCTTCACCAGGCTTTCGCTCGCCGAACAGTTCCGCCCCGCACGATAGCGGTCGCGCAACACCGCGCGCTCGTCCGGCCGCGCCCGGATACTGCCGATTTCCGTAGCCATGGCGTTGCGAATAATGCAGTGCGCACAGACCTGCGGGGAATCTAGCGTTGATGGGGAACACACCGAACGAGAAAGGACACTTCCCATGTTTCCCGTCGAGCTGCGCGGCACCAGGGCGCAGACGCTCATGTGGGCCAACGAACACGAAATCGAGCAGGCGACGCTGCGGCAACTGCGGAATATCGCGCAGCTGCCATGGGTCCACGGCGTCCGTGTCATGCCCGATGTGCACCTCGGCAAGGGCGCGACGGTCGGCTCCGTGATCGCGATGCGCGATGCGGTCGCGCCCGCGGCCGTCGGCGTGGATATCGGCTGCGGCATGGAGAGCGTGCGGACCGACCTCACCGCCGCCGACCTGCCGGACAACCTGCATTCACTGCGCTCGCGCATCGAGGCGGCGGTACCGGTGGGCTTCCAGGCGCACAAGGATGCGGTCGACGTCGCGAAGATCGGTGCGCAGTTCGCCGCATCACATGGCGAATTGGCCAAGCACATCGGCGGATGGGCGCGTTTCTGGTCCGAATTCGGCTCACTGAATCCAGGCGTACAGGCACTGGAGTCCAAGGCGCACAAGCAGATCGGTTCGCTCGGTGGCGGCAACCACTTCATCGAGATCTGCCTGGACGAGCACGACACGGTATGGGTCCTGCTGCACTCCGGTAGCCGCAATATCGGCAAGGAACTCGCCGAGCGGCATATGACCGTCGCGCGCGCACTGCCGCACAACCAGGATCTGCCGGATCGTGATCTGGCCGTATTCCTCTCCGGTACACCGGAGATGGAAGCCTACCGGCGCGATCTGACCTGGGCGCAGGAATACGCCGCACGCAATCGAGCGGTCATGCTGTCGCTGGTATGCGGTGCGGTGCGCGCGGAATTCGCCGGACGCGAGGTGCGTTTCGATGATCCCATATCGTGCCACCACAACTATGTGGCGGAGGAGGAGATCGACGGCGTGCCCATGCTGGTGACCCGGAAGGGCGCGGTACGGGCCGGCGCGGGTGATCTGGCGTTGATCCCGGGTTCGATGGGTACGCGTTCATATGTGGTGCGCGGCAAGGGAAATCCGGCCTCGTTCCAGTCGGCATCGCACGGCGCGGGTCGGCGGATGAGCCGGAATGCCGCGAAGCGGCAGTTCACCGTCGCGGATCTGATCGCGCAGACCGAAGGGGTGGAGTCGCGCAAGGACGCGGGCGTGGTCGACGAGATCCCCGCCGCGTACAAGGACATCGACGAGGTCATTGCCGCGCAGCGCGATCTGGTCGATATCGTCGCGACGCTGCGTCAGGTGCTGTGTGTGAAGGGGTGATGCGAGTCACGAGCAGTCCTCGCACGAAAAACGTCGCGCGGCGGTGTATTCGGTTCGCACGCGGCTGGAGTGGACGCGCATCATGCTGATCAACGACATCCGCTGACTCGGAATCCGCCGGAATGTCAACCTGCCGGTGAACGTGCGCGTACGGTCGGATCCAGGATCTTAGGCCACGGAGGAGGTTTGGATCGTGTTCGGTCGGAAAAAGGACACTGTCGGTCCGGAGCAGGTCGTTCTTGGAATGAGTGAGGCAGCGCTCGTCGCTTTGCTGGGGCAGACGAAGCGACAGTCGAGCACCGAAGACGTTCTCGCGAGCTACAAATCTGTCGCGGGCGGTTCGAAGTTGCCTCGTCAAAGATTCTTGACCTACCTGAACAAGCCGCGTGGCTATGACACCGATCTGGTGGTGCAGGATGGTCGGGTCGTTCGTGTGCGGCAGACGTCGAGGCGATCGGGTGAGGTCATACGTGATGAAGAGGAGTAGGTCGAGCTAGGTATCAACACCACCGGATCGGAGCTACCCACGATGCCCGGCAGAGTCGGCCGCCACCCGGCGGGCGACATCCGCCGCGGATTGCGGTGGCGCTTCATCTCGCCCAAGGCGACTACCGGGCAAGAGCTTGACAAGTAACCAGCGGCCGAATTGCGTTGGTAACAGCCGCAATCGGTCCTCAGCGGCGCCGTAGCGTCCCTGCTACGCCCGCACCGAGCAGCAGTACGCCGAGGATGAAGGGGAAACCGCTGGTCACCCAGGTGATCAGCGCTTGCCGCATCTCGTCGGACAACAGCGGCAGATCGTCGTGAATGATTCGCCAGGTGTCCTCCGGGAACAGGAAATACACGAAGCCCGGCACCACACCCCAGACCAGCCCGGCCAGCACCGTCCCGGCCGGTGAGTATGCGGCAAGCGCGGCCACCAGGAGCAGTAGCAGTGCTCCACCGACGATCTGGAAAGTCGATCCGGCCCGATTCGCCGCGGAACCGAGAATGACCCACTGCCGGGTGTCCAGCGCGGCGTGTGCGGCGAGGCCGATGCCGACCGGCGTGACCACCAGCCCGGTCAGCATGCCGACAACGGTGCGCCCGAATCCACCGGTACTGCGGAATTGAGCACCGGGGGGCGACCAACCCGGCGGCGGCTCGTAGTTGGTCATGGCTGCCTCCTGCGCGGTCCCACGGTGCGGAGCAATCGTCTCATCCTATTGTCCGTTGCCCAGGGGCATTTCGCCGTTTTCGGGCGCCCCTGACGGTGCCGGTGTCCACCGGTAACGATCGCGACCTTCGATCCGCCGAGCCTGTGGCGAAGCACCATGGCTGTCACTGACAGGTGCTGTTGGGCAGGCAGCTTCAGCGAATACTTTCAGCGTGTTGGGCCGAACCAGTGCGCCGAGTGGCCGGACTGGCTGGGTGACAACACGCCGCCTCAGGCGTCGAACATCGCGAAGAGGGTGTTGAGGCCTTCCGCCAGGAGCGGGTGTGTGAAGATCGCGTCCGCCATAGCGGTGTAGGTGAGCTTGCCCAGCATGGCGACCTGGATCATGGTCATGAGCTCGCCGCCTTCACTACCCAGGACCGCGCAACCCAGAATCTGCCCGTTGTCCGCGTCGATCACGGCCTTCATGAAGCCGCGTGTCTCCCCGGTCTCGATGGCCCGGATGACGGCGCTCATCGGCAGCTTCGCCACCCGAATCGCGCGCCCTCGCACCCTCGCCTCGCGCTCGGTCATGCCGACGCGACCGAGCTGCGGGTCGATGAACACCGTGTAAGGGACGATCCGATCCCGCGTGCTCGCCTTCTCGTGCCCGATGAGGTTGGCGCGCAGAATGCGGTGATCGTCGTAGGAAGAGTGGGTGAAGGCCGGGCCGGCCGTGACGTCCCCCATCGCGTAGACGCCGGGGACACTGGTTTCCAGGTACTCGTCGACCTCGATGAAGCCGTGGTCGTCGAGACGGATACCGGCCGCCTCGGAGGTGAGCGCCTCCGTATTCGGAACGCGGCCGATGGCCGACAGCAGGTGCGAGCCTTCGAGCTGTCGCTCACCGTCCTCTGCGCGAACGCTCAGCCGCAGGCGACCGTCATCGGTCGGCGCGACCCGGAGCGGTGTCGTCGAGGTCGAGACCGTGATCCCGTCGTCGCGCAAGATTGCGGCGACCGCGTCCGAAACGTCCTCGTCCTCGCTCTTCAGCAGGCGCGCGGCCCTTTGGATGATGGTGACCTCGCTGCCGAACCGACGGAACATCTGACCGAACTCCAGCCCGATGTAACCGCCGCCGAGGATCATGAGGTGCTCCGGGAGCTCGTCCAACTCCATGATCGATGTCGAATCGAGCACGGGGACCTCGCCGGCGCCGGTGATAGCCAGCGGCCTGGGCCGGGCGCCCGCGTCGATGACGACGACCGGCGCACTGATCTGTCGCGTCCCACCGCCTGTCAAGGCGATCTCGACCGACTTCGGCCCCGTGAAATGAGCCTCGCCTTCGATCAGGTCGAGCCCATCCTGCGCCAGGCGGCTCGCGTAGTTCTGCCGCGCGCCGGCGACCATGGCTCGTTTGCGCTCACGCACCGCGGCCAGATCCACCGATACCGGACCGATGCGCACGCCATACTCCGCACCGCGTCCCGCCTGGTAAGCGAGGCGCGCGCTGGCGACCATCGTCTTGGTCGGGGTGCACCCCCTGTTCACGCAAACACCGCCGAGTGCGCCACGCTCGACGAGCACCACCTTCCGGCCCGCCTTCGCCAGCTCGAGGGGCAGGAACCGACCGCCCTGGCTGGTCCCGATCACGATCGCGTCGTAATGCTCATCGACCATTGCGCTTCTCCCCACGTCGTCTTCTGCGTACGTCACCAGTTGTCGTATTCGTCGTGGCGGCGCACCCCTCACCAGCCGGTCCCTGGACCGAGGCGCGATCCCGGAAGTGTTGTCGCTCGGTCCGAGCGGTTGAGGGTTTCGGACCTACCTCGCGGTGTCGATCGACGGCACCGGCCCCCGGATATGAGGTCGCTCACCTACCGCTTCGGCATGTCCTGGCAGCAGGACCGCCACATTGTGGCGGGTCCACGCATCCCACAGATGGTGGAGGATCCCTCTGGCACGAGCTCGGCGCTGAGGAGTTTCAGCTCGATCTCCAGGATCAAGTAAACCAAGATCGCACCGAGACCGGACCGGATTTTCGAGCATCACCACGATCGACGGTGGCACGGTCGTCGGTATCGATGTCGGTGGCATCGGGCACGATGGAACGCATGACCACCGCGGCCGGTACTTCGGCGATCGACCTCACCGCACCCGAGCTGCGGCATCGGGCCGAGGAGTTGCTGCGCGACCTGGCCGGTCCGCGGGCGCGGCTGCGCGAGGATCAGTGGACTGCCATCGAGGCGCTGGTGGTGCGGCGGCGCCGGGCGCTGGTGGTGCAGCGCACCGGCTGGGGTAAGTCGGCGGTGTATTTCATCGCGGCCAAGCTGCTGCGCCGGGCGGGGCGCGGGCCGACGGTGATCGTGTCGCCGCTGCTGGCGCTGATGCGTAACCAGGTCGCGGCTGCCGAACGCGCGGGCGTCGTCGCGGCGACCATCAACTCCGGCAATGTCACCGAATGGGACGAAATCCATGATCGGGTGGCCACGGGCGCCGTGGATGTGCTGCTGGTCAGCCCAGAACGGCTGAACAATCCGGACTTCCGCGACCAGGTGTTGCCCAAGCTGGCCGCCGATGCCGGACTGGTCGTGATCGACGAGGCGCACTGCGTCTCGGATTGGGGCCACGACTTCCGGCCCGACTACCGCCGCATTCGTACCCTGATCGCCGACCTCGGCTCCGATGTGCCGGTGCTCGCCACCACCGCGACCGCCAACGATCGGGTGGTCACCGATGTCGCCACTCAGATCGGCACCGAAACCCTCGTGCTGCGCGGCACCCTGGATCGCGAATCGCTGCACCTGTCGGTGCTGCGCTTCGACGATGCCGTCGAGCGCACCGCGTGGCTCAGCGGACACCTCGGCACGTTGGCCGGTTCCGGCATCGTCTACACCCTCACCGTCGCCGCGGCGCACGACCTCGCCGACGTGCTGAATTCACACGGCCACAATGTCGCCGCCTACACCGGGCAGACCGATACCGCCGAACGCGAGGCGCTCGAGGCCGCACTGCTGAACAACGAGGTGAAGGCACTCATCGCAACCTCGGCGCTCGGCATGGGCTTCGACAAACCCGATCTGGGCTTCGTGGTACACGTCGGCGCCCCGTCCTCCCCCATCGCCTACTACCAGCAGGTCGGTCGTGCCGGTCGTGGCACCGAGCGCGCCGAGGTGGTGCTGCTGCCCGGTCCGGAGGACACCAGGATCTGGAGTTACTTCGCCTCCGTCGCCTTTCCGCGCGAACACATCGTGCGCTCGGTACTCGACGCACTGGACTTCGACCGTGCCATGTCGACCGCCGCACTCGAGCCCCTGGTGGAGCTGAACCGCTCGCGACTGGAAATGGTGCTCAAGGTGCTCGATGTGGACGGCGCGGTGCGGCGGGTCCGCGGCGGCTGGATCGCCACCGGGCAGCCGTGGGTCTATGACACCGAACGCTACGAACGTCTCGCCGCGGCCCGCGAGATCGAACAGCAGGCGATGATCGATTATCAGCGCACCACCGGCTGCCGAATGCAGTTCCTGCGCCGCCAGCTCGACGATCCCGGCTTGCCCGCACTGGACGGCAACGCGCCCGGCTGCGGCCGCTGTGACAACTGCACCGGCACCCGCCTCGATGCCACAGTCGACTCCGCGGCCGTCACCGCGACCCGCGCCCGGCTCGACCGTCCCGGGCTCGATCTCGCCCCGCGCAAGCAGTGGCCGACCGGGATGGCCAAACTCGGCATTCCGTTGTCCGGCAAGATCACCAACGGCGCGGAGACCGGACGTGCGCTCGGTCGGCTCACCGACCTCGGCTGGGGTCAGCGGTTGCGCGCCCTGCTCGACACGCCCGACGATCCGGTCCCGGATGCGGTGTTCGACGCCTGCATCGCGGTGCTGCGCGAATGGAATTGGACGACGCGCCCGACCGCGGTGATGGCCCTCGAATCCCAGCGCTATCCGGTGCTCTCGGCCACCCTCGCCGCCCGCCTCGCCGAGGTCGGCCGCCTGCGCGACCTCGGCACCTTGCAGCAACGTCCGGACCGGCCGCCGGTATCCGCCGCGAACTCGGCCCACCGGGTGGCGGGACTGTTCGACTCCTGGCTGATTCCGGACCTGAGTTCGGTGGACGGTCCGATCCTGCTCGTCGACGCACTCTCCGATACCGGCTGGACGCTCACGATGGCCGCGCACGCCCTGCGCAACGCGGGGGCACCGGCGGTACTGCCGTTCGTACTCGCCACCCAGACCTAGTCAACGTTTGCCAGTCGGTAGCTAACAAACTAGCGAACATTTGGCTAACTAGCGTTTCGGACCGGTTTCGATAGGTCACGATATGCGTATGTACTCGAACCTGCCTGCAAAGCGGCTGCTGGAGGAAGTCACCGCGCGGTACGGCTCGGCCGAGGCGTTCTTCGAATCCTTGGACAACCTGCGCATTGATCCGATAGCCGACACCATCGAGCTACCACCCATGCCGGAGCTGCGCGGGCTCGACTGAGCCTGCGCGGGTGATCACCGGACACGCCTATTGACGCGCGTCCGGTAGACGAAGCGTCGGCGGGTCCGGCTCGATCCGTTTGGTATCGCTGAGCCGGTCGTCCGGCGGTATCGGCCTGCGCGGCTCGCGGACGCCCGCGGCGCCGCCACCGGGCTCGCCCGGCCCCCGGCCACCACCCGCGGGCACCGCGCCCCGGCCGAATAGTCGACGAATCGCTCGCATCAGCTTGGTCATCATTTCGCCAGTGTGCGCCGGTTCGACCCGGATGGCATCAGTGTTCACAACCGGCGAAGCGGCGGGTCAGCGGGTCGCGGCGAGCAGCTCGACGATCTCGGCGGTGCTGCCGGTTTCGCCGAGGCGCGGGAAGATCCTGCTGATGCTGTGCTGGTGGGCCTCGGCATCGGAGTCGGTCATGGCGTCTACGGCCAGGGTGACGTGGTAGCCGTGTTCGTGCGCGGCGCGGGCGGTGGATTCGACGCCGATGCTGGTGGCGATTCCGACGAGCACGATCTGGGTGATGCCGCGTCGACGCAGTTGCAGATCGAGGTCGGTGCCGTAGAACGCGCCCCAGTTACGCTTGGTGACGTGGATATCCTCCGGATGGCCGGTGAGGTCGTCCACGATCCGGTCCCAGCCCTCGGGCGGATTTCCGCCCGGGAACGGAAATTCATTGCGCCCCTTCGCCTGATCGGCACCGTCGGGTGCGAACGAGACGCGAACGAGTACCACCGGCAGGCCGTGCTCCCGGAACGCGTGGGCGAGTGCCGCGGAGTTCTCGATCACCGCGGCGGCCGAATGTGGTTGGCGCGGCGCGGCGACAATGCCCTGCTGGAGGTCGATGACGACCAGGGCGGTGCGCTCGTCGAGCGTGGTGACCGGCATGAGTAACCCTTTCTGAGCTCAATTATTTCGGGCGGTAGAAGATCAGGCCGCTTCGCGTCCCACCCGCGCCAGCGAGCGATCGGCGAGCGTGACGATGACCAGCAGTGCCGAGACGGCGAGCAGCAACAATGCCAGCTCGTGTACTCCGGCGCTGTCCGCGGCGTGCGGGAACACCGCGGCATTCGCCGCCGCCGCGATCAGCGCACCGAGATACGTTCCGGTGCGCAATAGTCCGGCCGAGGACGCCGTCCGACCCGGATCGGCCTGGTGGTAAAGGGCATTCTGATTGGCGAGCCCGATGAGTCCCTGCGGCATACCGGTCAGCACACCGAGCGCCACGAGCAACCAGATGCCGGTATGCGGACCGAGCAGCAGCAGGCACATACACGCCGCGACCTGCAGCAGCGCGCCTGTGATGAGCTTGCCGCGCACCTGCCGGCGCCGCCCGGTGATCGCGATAATCGCCATGGCGCTCGCCGACATCGGCAAGAGCACCAGCCCGGCCGCGGATGCGCTCAGCGACCGCCCCTCCTCCAGCCACTGGGTAAAGCCGTACAGGAAGGCATAGACCGTGACGAACGCGAGCACCTGACGCGCATAGGTGGCCAGCAGCGCCGCATTGCCGCCGAGCACACGCAGATCGATGAACGGCTGGGCGGCGCGCAACTCCCGCAGCACGAATCCGGCGCCGGCCACACCGGCGAGCACCAGCAGATACCAGTGCGCGACAGCCGGTTTCATCAGAAACAGCATCGCGGCGACCAGCGTTCCAGCGAACAACACCATTCCGGTGACATCCACGCCGCCGCCTCGGCGGGCCCGCACGCTCTCGGGCAGCTCGGCCAATTCGGGCAGGCTCATCCGCCCGAGCACCAGACAAGCCAGCGATAGTGGCACATTGATGGTGAAGATCAGATGCCAACCGCCGACACCGATCAGGACACCGCCCAGCGTCGGCCCGATCACCGCTATCACCTGATTGGCGAGAGACAACACGGCGAGCAACCCGGCCGGACTCTGCGATCCGGTACGCTCGGATTCGCTGCGCAACAAGAACATCGAGGCCGGATAAGCCGCCGAGGTGCCGAAGCCGAGCAGTACCCTGGACAGGATCAGAACACCGAGCCCGGGTGCGAAAGCACCGAGCGCCCCCGCGATACCGACCAGCGCGGTGCCGAGCAGATAGAGCCTACGCGGCCCATATCGGTCGATAAACCGCCCGACCACCGGCTGCCCGACCGCGGTGGCCACATACAGCGCCGACACCAGCCACACGGTTTCCGACGGCGACGCGCCGAACGCCTTGCCGATGGGCACCAGCGCCACCGCGAGCATTGAGGAGTTGATCGGATTCAGAATCGAGCCGAGGATCATCGGCGCGATCAGCCTGCGGTCGAATCTCGTTGCTCCAGTGGATGATTCGGAGCGCTCTGCGACGGCCGTCACGATTGGGCCACATCGTCCAGCAGTGCGAGCGCCTCGAGGATGGTGCGCCGCTGTGCCTCGGTGTACCGCTCGTGCAGCGTGCGCGCCAGCCACTCCTGGCGTAACTGCCGGTCGCCGGTCAGCCGCGCACGCCCGGCAGCGGTCAGCGACCACAATTGCCTGCGCCGGTCCGTGGGATCCGGATGACGGTCGACGAATCCGTAGCCGTCCAGCACCGCGACGGTCATTGCCATGGATTGCGGCCGCACCCGTTCGGCGGCAGCCAGATCACTGGTGGATGCCGGGCCGTCCCGATCCAAGCGACTCAGTACCGACGCTTGCGACGGGGTGAGGTCGTCATCAGCGGCCAGCTCGCGCATGCGCCGTCGCAGCCTGCCGATGACAACCCGAACCTCACTTGCGGCCCGGACGGCTGATTCGGCGAGCTCCTCGTCCATGCGATCGACTCTAATTTATTCAGTCTCAACTGTACAGTTTCAACTGCACAGTTTGACCTGTATATCACCGGGGATACCGGCGGCGGACCTGCCGAGCCGTTATCGTCGGACGGGTGGCCAGCAAGTCGGCGTCGCCCGCCGTCGAACTCGATGTCGGCGACCGCATCGTCCGCATCTCCAACCCGGACCGGATCTACTTCCCGGAATCCGGCGCGACCAAGCTCGACCTGGTGCAGTACTACCTGAGCGTCGGCGACGGCATCGTCCGCGCGCTGCGGGACCGGCCGTGCATGCTACATAGATTCCCCAAGGGGCTCGCGGGCGACAAGGTGCATCAGAAGCGGCTGCCCGCTGGCGCGCCGGACTGGATTCCCACCGTGCGCGTCTTCTTTCCGCGCTACGGCCGACATGCCGACGAACTCTGTGTGGACAAGTTGGCCGATATCATCTGGGCGGTGCAGATGTCGACGGTCGAATTCCATCCGTGGAACTCGCGTCGCGACGACACCGAGCGCCCCGACGAATGGCGTATCGACCTGGATCCGATGCCGGATTGCCCGTGGTCGCGGGTGCAGCGAGTCGCGGACGTCGCGCATGAAGTGCTCGACGAATTGGGCGCGGCCGGCTGGCCGAAAACCTCCGGCGGCAAGGGCATGCACATCTATGTGCGCATCGCACCGGAGTGGGGTTTCACCGAGGTGCGCCGGGCGGCGCTGGCCTTCGCGCACGAGGTCGAGCGTCGCGCGCCCGACGATGTCACCACCACCTGGTGGCGCAAGGACCGCGATCCGAAACTGCTGTTCGTCGACTACAACCAGAACGCGCGCGACCACACCATCGCCGCGGCCTATTCGGTGCGCGGCGTCCCGGATGCGACGGTCTCCACCCCCATCCGCTGGGATGAGATACCCGATATCGACCCGCGCGACTTCACCATGAAAACCGTCCCCACCCGCTTCGCCGAACTCGGTGATCTGCACGAAGGCATCGATGGGGCGGTGTTCCGCATCGATCAACTGCTGGAGTGGGCCGACCGCGACAATCTGGACGTCGACCTCGACGCGGACTGACACCGAACTCGCACTCCCCCGGTGGCTCGGACCGTTCGAAAGGTGCCGGTGCTACGGTCGCTGCGGAGTCATCCACAGGCACCGTGCCAGTGGTTTTCCCGCGACAGGAGGTCGTCCATGAGCCCCGACGAGGTTCCGGTTCCGGTCGCGATCGGACCGTCGACGCCCGCGCCGACGCTCTTGCGCAAGGCCGTCGTCGAGGCTGGCGCGACCATCGCGGATCTGCCCCAGGCGAGGGCCTTGATCTGGGTGGGTGGTCCCGGCGAATTCCCGGACGAGTTGCCCGCCTCCATCGAATGGGTGCAGTTGCCCGCGGCCGGTGTCGAGGACTGGTTCACCGCGGGCATTCCGGCTCGGCATCCCGACGTTCGATTCACCTCCGCCGCAGGCGCATTCGCCGCGAGCGTGGCCGAGCACGCGCTCATGCTGCTGCTCGCCGGAGTCCGGTATCTGCCGGAACACCTGCATGCGGGCAGTTGGCGACAGCACGATTTCTTCCCGCACGTCGACACACTGCGGGGTAAGACCGTCACCATCGTCGGCGCGGGTGGGATCGGGCGTGCCCTGATTCCCATGCTCGTCCCGCTCGGCGCGCATATCATCGCGGTCAATCGCTCCGGCCGCCCGGTGACCGGGCCCGGGATTCCGGACACGGTCGAGACCCTTCCGGCCGAACACCTCGCCCGCATCTGGCCGCGCACCGATCACGTGGTGATCGCCGCACCCGCGACGCCCGAAACGAAACACCTGGTCGGAGCCGAGGAATTGGCCCGATTGAAGCCGTCGTCCTGGGTCGTCAATGTGGCGCGCGGCAGCCTCGTCGATACGGACGCACTGGTGGCCGCATTGGCCTCCGGCGCGATCGGCGGCGCCGGTCTCGATGTCACCGATCCCGAACCGCTGCCGGACGGCCATCCGCTCTGGGTGTTGCCGAATGCCATTGTCACACCGCATGATTCGAATCCACCGCAGCTGCGCCTTGCCGCCTTCGCGGACCATGTCGGTGCAAATGTGCGGCGGTTCATCACGGGACGCGATCTGCTCGCCCCGATCTATACCGAACGGGGTTACTGACCCGCTCCCGACGGGACGGCAACCACCCTGTTTCAAATGTGCCATTGACAACTGGCACATTCATGCCTGACTCTTAGCTCATGACAAGGTCAACGAGGACCTCGGTCCCCGGCGTTCCGACGGTGCCGTCGGCACGGTCCAGACTCGCTGCCGCGGCATGCGAGATCGGACTGCGGCCGCTGAACAATGCGGTACCCATGAACGCACCGGGAGTGTGGTTCGCGCGCAAACTGATCGCGACGATCATGGCCACGGCGGGTCCGACACCGCGCGGCATATCCGTCGTCCAGGTCCGGTCCGGAGCCGTCCGCGGCGAGTGGGTCCGCGCACCCGGCGTGGCTTTCGGACCACGTGCCATCTACTACATCCACGGCAGCGGCTACGTCCTCTGCTCGGCCCGCACCCATCGCGGCTTGGCCGCACAGCTGTCCGAGAAGACCGGACTGCCGGTCTTCCTCACCGACTACCGGCTCGCGCCGGAGCATCGGTTTCCGGCCGCCGCCGATGATGTCGAGGCCGGATACCGCTGGCTGCTCGACCGCGGATTCGCCGCGCAAGACCTGGTGATCGCCTGCGATTCGGCGGGCGGGCATCTGACACTGGATCTGCTGATCGAGAACGAACGGCACGCTCGGCCGCAACCGGCCGCCGTCGCGATGTTCTCCCCGCTGATCGATCTCACCTTCGGTTTGGCCGCCGAACAGGAACGGCGGCAACGCGATCCGGTGATCTCCGCCCGCGCCGCCAGCCGACTGCCCCATACCTACACTCGCGACCTGCCCGCCGACACGCCACGCCTGCGACTGCGCATTCCGCCGGGTATGGCCGTACCGCCGCTGCTGATCCAGGCGGGCGGTGCCGAAATGCTCTGCGCCGATGCCCGACACCTGCACGCGATGGTGCGCGACGCGGGCGGCGACTGCGCACTCGAGATCTGGCCCGGCCAGGTGCACGTCTTCCAGGCGCTGCCGCTGCTGGTGCCGGAGGCGGACAAGGCATTGGATCGGGCCGCCGAATTCCTGTGTACCGCACTGCTTTCCCAGACCGTCGCGAAGAAGGTGAGTTGAGATGTTGGGCTTGGAGAGACTTATTCCGATCGGGATCCGGCCGCGCCGCAGCCACGGCGCCCGCGCGGTGGTGACCGGTGCGGGCAGCGGCATCGGCCGTGCTTTCGCACTCGAAATCGCCGCCCGTGGTGGGCAGGTGATCTGCGCCGATATCGATGAATCCCGCGCCGATGCGACCGTGGCCATGATCGAGCGCGACCATCCCGGTGCCGCGCATGCGTTCCGCTGCGATGTTTCACGACGCGAAGAGGTGGAAGCCCTTGCGCGCTTTGCCGAATCGCTGTTCGAACGCCCGGTCACGCTGGTGGTCAACAATGCCGGCGTCGGCATCGGCGGAAAGCGGGTCGGCGAAATCGGTTTCGACGACTGGCAGTGGGCACTCGGCATCAACCTGTGGGGTGTGGTGCACGGATGTGAGACCTTCGCACCGCGACTGCGCGCCGCTCGCCGCGGCGGGATCATCAATGTCGCCTCGGCGGCCGCCTTCGCCGCCGCACCATCGATGGCGGTCTACAACGCGTCCAAGGCCGCCGTGCTGTCGCTCTCGGAGACCATGGCCGCCGAGATGAGCGGCACCGGCGTCGCGGTCACCGTGCTGTGCCCGACCTTCGTCAAGACGAATGTGGCTCGCGACGGCCGCATCACCCCGCAATCGGCCCGATTGGCCGACACCCTCATGCGCCTGACCGGCTTCTCCCCCGACAGCGTCGCGCGCACCACCCTCGACGCCCACGACCGCGGCCAACTGTATGTGCTGCCGCAACTGGACGCGCACCTCATCTGGCGGCTCAAGCGCTATTTCCCCACCCAGTACACCTATGTCCTCGGACTCCTGGATCGGCTACTGCCACAGGAGAACTCGACCACCTCGGACCGGTCCTCGGTCTCCGACAAAACGGGAGTCTGATCATGGCGAACGTTATGGACTTCGACGATATGCTCCGCAAGATCAAGGATCGGCAATGGGCGCTGGCCGATATCGACTGGGATGCGCCCGGCGCGGAAACGATTTCGCCCGAGCTGCACACCAAGCTCAAGCCGTTCATGGCCGATCTGATGTGGATCGAGAATGTCGGCGCGCGCGGATTCGCCGCGATGGCGAAGAAGGCGCCGACCGAGACGCTGCGTGAGATCTATCGCTATTTCCACGCGGAAGAGCAGAAGCACGCCAATGCCGAACTCGCGCTGATGCGGCGCTGGGGCATGCTCGACGGCGACGAGATTCCGCAGCCGAATGTGAATGTCAAGCTCGTCATCGACTTCCTGGACCAGTACTCCGACGATATGTCGCTGTCCTTCCTCGGCACGGTGATTCCGATGCTGGAGGTCGCCCTCGACGGTGCGCTGATCAAATTCATCATGGACGAGATCGAGGATCCGATCTGCCAAGAGGCCTTCAAGAAGATCAATGCCGACGAATCCCGGCATCTGGCGGTGGATTTCGCGGTGATGGATCTGCTCGGCCACGCCCAGATGCGCAAGCTGCTCATCGACCTGGTCGGCGGGTGGGCCAAGCCGTCGTTCATCATCGGCGTGCTGAGCTATGTGCCGCTGCTGAACAAGATGCGCGACAACATCGTCGAGATGGGCGTCGACGAGGAGAAGCTGTACGCGGCGCTGAAACGCTACGCGAATGTCGGTGAGCGCAGTGAATTCGCACGCAGGCTGCCGATGTATCAGATCGTGAAGATGCACGGCGGCTGGGTGATCAACCGCGGCCACCCCTATCACCTGCTGGCCGACACATTGGTCAAGATCACCGCCCGGGTACCGAAGCGACTGCTGCGCCCGGAGCCGACGTGGTCCAAGGAACTCACCTATAAGCCTGCGGCATGAAGGATCGGATGGATATGGCATCGCGCAGTGGGCACTCCTTGGATGTCGCCATTATCGGCGGCGGATTCGCCGGCATCGGTGCCGCGATTCGCCTGAAACAGAAGGGAATCGGCGATTTCGCGATCTTCGAACGCGGCACCGCGATCGGCGGGACCTGGCGCGACAACACCTATCCGGGTGCGGCGTGCGATATCCCGTCGCGGCTGTACTCCTACAGTTTCGCGCCGAACCCGAATTGGTCGCAGACCTACTCCGGCAGCCGGGAAATCCTCGGCTATATCGAGTCGATGGCCGCGAAGTTCGGACTGCACAAGCACTTCCGCTTCGGCCACAACGTCACCGGAATCGCGTTCGACGAGGACTCCGGGGTCTGGAACATCACTGTCGAAGACCGCGCGGAGGCCGTCCGCGCCCGAACGGTGGTGCTGGCCTCCGGACCGCTGGCCAATGCGAGTCTGCCCGATATTCCCGGCATCGAGGACTATCGGGGACACAAGATCCACAGTGCCCGTTGGGATCACGATTACGACTTCACCGGTAAGAAGGTCGCCGTCATCGGTACCGGAGCCAGTGCGGTGCAGATCATTCCGGAGCTGGTGCAGCGGGCAGCCTCGGTCAAGGTATTCCAGCGGACACCGGGCTGGGTACTGCCCAGGGTCAATCGGCGCACCACCCCGCTGACCAAGGAACTCTACCGGCGGGTTCCGGCGGCCGAATCCCTCTCGCGCCTGGCCTGGTTCTACGGACACGAATCCGTCGCGCTCGGTGTGGTCTGGAATACCCCGCTCACCAGGGTCGTCGAATTGGTCGGACGGGCCCAGCTGCACAGGCAGGTCAAGGATCCATGGCTGCGCCGCCAACTCACCCCGGATTTCCGAGCCGGATGCAAGCGCCTGCTGATGACCGACGATTATTACCCGGCGCTGCAGCGCGCGAATTGCAAGTTGATCACCTGGCCGATCGCCCGCATCGCCGAACACGGCATCCGTACCGCGGAAGGTATTGAGCACCAAGCCGATTGCATCGTCTTCGCCACCGGATTCGACGTCTCCAAGACCGGTACGCCCGTCCCGGTCGTCGGCCGGAACGGGCGGGTGCTCGCCGAGCAGTGGCGCCACGGCGCCTATGCCTACAAGAGCATCGCGGTATCCGGGTACCCGAATCTGTTCTTCACCTTCGGGCCGAATTCGGGACCGGGGCACAATTCGGCGCTGGTGTACATGGAGGCCCAGATCGACTATCTGGTGAGCGCGATCGGCACCATCCTGGACCGGAATCTGCGCATGCTCGATGTGCGCCAGGACCGACAGGACCGCTACAACGCGGCGATCCAGCGGCGGCTCGGCAGCACCACCTGGAATTCCGGCTGCCGCAGTTGGTATCTCACCGAGGACGGATTCAACGCGACCATGTACCCGGGTTTCGCCACCCAGTATGTGAGCCAGCTGCGGTCGGTGCACCTCGATGACTATCACGTCGTCCCCGCGGGCACACACCTGACGAAGCCGCGGATTGCGGCGGTTTCCTAGGTGATGGGCACAGGTGGCCGGGACGCTAGACTCGGTCGGTTCGAAGACCGAGTTCCGGCCGCCGATGCAGCGTGCCCGAGTCGCTATGGGAGGTGATATCGATGCCGGAGTACCGGATCGATGATCTCGCCCGCGCCGCGGGCACCACGACCCGGAATGTGCGCGCCTACCAGGAACGCGGCCTGCTACCGCCCCCGGTCGGCAAGGACGGGCGCGCCAGCATCTACGACGATTCGCATCTGGAGCGACTGCGACTCATCGACGCGCTCCTGCAGCGCGGCTTCACCACCGCCCATATCGCCGATTTCATTACCAGCTGGGAGACCGGCAAGGACCTGACCGAAGTGCTCGGCCTGCAGCATGCGGTGACCGCCCCGTGGGCGAAGGACGAGACCTTCGAGGTGCCGCGCGAACTGATCGGGACCATCCTCGGCACCGATACCGACGAACTCGTCGACCGGCTCGCGGAGATGAAGCTGGTGCGGATCGAGGGCGATACCGTCGCCTTCACCGATACCGCACTGCTCACCTCATTCGCCGAATTGCACGAATACGGCCTGGAACTGCGCACGCTCATCGAGATCTATGCCAAGGTCGCCGACCATATCGATGACATCACCCACATCATGATCACGGCCGCCAAACAGCACATCGTCGACGAACACGGGCCCGGCTGGCTGCCGGAGACCAGCAGCGAAATCGCCGACACCACAACGATGCTCAACAAGATGCGCGAACTGGCCGTCGCCTCGGTGCACGCCACCCTGGCCCGGTCGCTCGATGTCACGCTGCGGCGCGAGTTGGGCGATTACCTCGCCACCGCCGCGGAGCGCGAACGCGGGCGTACCGGTTCAGTGCCCGACGCGCCTTGACCGCCAGCGAAATTCGCTGGTGTGCGCGTCGGTTTCGGGGGTTCACGCCGCCGATTGTCCGGACTCGGGCCGACCTAGCGTTTCGGCCCGGCAGGCACGGTGCTCCGGGCAAAGATAGGCAAATCCGGGCCGGATGAATGCCGGGTCCAGTCGCTGCGCGAACGTCAAGTTTTCGCGACGCCAGCAATCGCCGCATACCACTGTGTTCATGTGGCACCTCATTCCGCTCACGGGACGTGTCACCAGGGATTCCCAATTTCTGGGGAGCTCAACGCTCTGTGAGCCCATGGCAACACAACCGTTACCTCGGACCGACACCTACCCGTACTCGCAGGCCCAGCGGTGACCCGTCAATGATTCGGATTCCGGCTCACCCAGGCCGCGATCTGGCTGCGGTTGGCAAATCCCAGCTTGGTCAGGATGTGCTGGACGTGGTTCTGTGCGGTGCGCTCGGATAACACCAGTGCGGTGGCGATTTCGCGGTTGCTTCTACCGGCGGCGACAAGGGCCGCAACTTCTCGTTCCCGTGGTGAGAGCGTCGCACGGTTCAGCGGAGTCGCGGCGAGGGCACGCAGGCGCTCCACCCAGGGGCGCATGCCGTAGGACTGCGCCAACGGCAGTGCGGATTTGGCGATGGCCACGCCGTCCTCGGTGGCACCGCGCCGGATCATGAGATCGGCCAATTCACAATCGGCTTCGACGGCGAAGCAGCGGGCGCCGATTTCGCGACAGATCTTGCGCGCAACGCCGAGATCCTGTTCGGCAGCGGACAAATCGCCGAGTGCGGCGGCGAATTTGCCGAGCCACAGGGTTACCGGGCCGAGGTAGTGTCCGTTACCGCCGCCACCGACCACATGTCCGTCGCGATACGGAGCGAGACGCTGCGCGAAGTAGCGGATGTCCGCATCCAGGCCGAGAGCCAGCGCGACGGCTCCCCCGACGACCAGCGCGTTGAGCACGAAGTACGGCGGGATCACCCATTCTTCGGGCGGACCGAGCCCGCGATACAGCGGTTCGGCCGCTGCGGTTCGACCGTCTTCGACCAGCGGTAATGCCGTGCCCAGCCGGGCGAAGATCTCATTGCGCACTTCGCTGCGCATGGACAACGGCGGTAATTCGAAGCTGATATCGAGGTGGCCGCGGTGATGACCGATGGTGGCCACCAGCGCCCGATATGCGCCGTAACCCGCCGGATGGCCGATCGATTCGGCCAGTTCACGCGCCTGCCCGCCGAGCCGCAATGCCTCGTCCAGATCACCGTGGCCCTGCGCCGAGGCCGCCTCGGCCACCAGCAGATGCCAGCGCGCCATCGGACCGCCGGTATGCCGCACACACCAGCGCAGCCGCGACAACTCGCTGCCGATTGCCGCGAGCTCACCTCGCTCCCAATGGGAGTCGATGGCCCACAGCCTGCCCCACAGCTCGATCGATGGGCTGCGCAGGGTCAAACCCGCATCTGTCATACGCACGGCCAATTCGGCACGTTCTGTGCGGTGTTCCGGGGCGGCGCAGGCGAGTTGACGGGCACGCAAGGCGGCGACCACCGCTTCCGGATCGCCGCACGTGTCGGCGAGTTCCAGTGCGGCCCGGCTCGTCTCGTCGACGCTGTCGAGCAAACCCAGGTAGACCGAGGCTTCCGTCGCCCGCGCGAGCAGCCGCGTGCGCAGCAGATCCGGCAGGTCGTCGAATTCCAGTGCGTTCATACACCATTCACGAATGTCACGGTCCCAGACACGATCGCCGACCGGCTCGAGCACCAGTGCGCACTCCGCGATCAGGGTGGTGGCGCCGATGCGGCGGCCGATGGTCAGCGCGGCAACACAATCCGCGCGTGCCGCACCCATATCGCCTGCCCGCAGACTCGCCGTCGCCCGCGCCAGCAGCAATCCGCCGCGATCGGCGGCGGACGATCCGGCGGCATGGTCGAGTGCCAGACCGTACAGCCGCACGGCCTCCTCGAACCCCAACTCCCGCAAAGCCGCATCGCCCGCGCGGCGCGCCCAGTGCACGGCAGGACCATGTTCGCCGGTCACCGCCGCACCTGCCCAATGTCGGGCCAGTGCCGCCGAATAGCGCTCCAGCGCATCGGGATACAGTTCCTCGATGGCTTGTGCCGCCCTGGTGTGCAGCAGCACACGCTGCTGCAGCGACAGGCTTTCCTGCAGTGCGGTCCGCACCAGGCCATGGACGAATCGCACCACACCAGGCTCCGCACCGCCCACCAGCAATCCAGCCCCGACGGCCTCGTCCACCGCGGCCAGACACTCCAGTGCCTGCCTGCCGATCAACCTCGACGCCACCGCGATCGAAAACTCCTCACCCAGAATCGAGGAGGCCCGCAGCAGTTCCTGTGTCCGCGACGAGAGCGGCACCAGCCGCCCGCGGACCACCTCCCGCAGGGTGTCCGGTAGCCGGAGCATACCGGTCCGTTGTAGGGATCGCCCGAGTTCTCGCAGGTAGAAAGGATTGCCGCCGGTCATCGTGTGCGCGTCGAAGGCGATCTGGCCCGGCACGACCCGCCCGGCTTCGGTCTGCAAGCACAGTGCCGAACTCTCCGGCGAAAGTCCGGTCAGGCCGAGCGTCCTGGTCACCGGCTCCCGCAGCAGATCCGGTTTGATCGCCCGCCAGCCGGTCGCGGCATCGGATACCGCGTTACGTTCGGTGGCGCACACCAGGATTCGCTTACCGCGCAGATTTCGGATCAGATGCAGTAGCGCCTGTAACGATGGTTCGTCGGCCCAGTGGATGTCATCGATGACCATCAGGGCCGCGGCGCCGTCGAGGCGATCGGCGAAACTTTCGAACAGCGCGATGCGCTCGATCGCCGGGCCGTCCACGGCCGGTAGATCGGTGAGGGCCTGCCGCCACAACCAGAACGGCGGTGCGTCAGGCAGTTCCAGCGCCCTGGTCCAGAGTGTGCGCACACCCCGCGCCTGCGCTCGCTCGGCTAGTTCGGATACCAAACGGGTCTTGCCGATACCCGCCTCGCCGGAACACACGACCAACTGCGGATCCCCATTCACCGCAGCGTCGAGCCAGCGGAGCAGATCGGCAAGTTCGTCTCCCCGCCCGATGAGCTCGGTCGACACGCGCCACCTCCGAGACGTTGACATTACCCGCACGGTGGCACACATGAGTCGGCATCGCTTCCAGGTATGCGCCGCTGATCACACCTGTCCGTCGGTGATCACTTCGCCTTCGAAGGCGTGCACGCTCGCATCCGGACCCGGACGCACCCCGGCGCGTTCGAATGCCGGAAACAACCGTTCGGCCGCGTATCGGTCGGCCGCGGCCGCCGACTCCCAGACATCGACGATGTGCAATGCGCCGTCGGACACCCCGACGATATGCAGCAATTGCCCCGCGATCGGCGCACGCCCGAGTTCCGCGGTGACCGCCCGGTACTCCGGCAAACCCACTCCGGGTGTGCGCGTGATGTTGATGTACGCCATGGTTCTCCTACCACCAGCCACCGCCGGTTGCGGTGGGTGCAGCGAGACTACGAACGAACGGGCCGGTCCGGCGTCCGCCGAACTACTCATTCCAACTACTCATCCGCGCAGGTAGGCTCGTAACCAGCAGGATTTGGAGGTTCCGGTCATGGCGTCGGAGAGTATCGAGGGCAAGGGCTCGGACCCGCGCGCCCGGTGGCGGCACCTGCCGGAGGAACCGGACCACCATGTCGAGGAAACCCAAGTCCAGCCGACATATTCGTCGTACACGCTGCCCGCCGTCGATCCGACCCAGGACTTCATCCGGCTCTACGGCGGGTAGGACTTTCAGATCTTGCGCTGGCGCGAAACTGTATCGACACTGGATCGGTCGAAGTTTCGCGAGTGCAGGAGCCGGTATGGCCGTCACAGCTGTTCGTCGTATTTCTTCCGGGGTCGCGGCGCTGGCCGCAGTCGTTGCGTTGGGAGGCGGGTTCCTACTGGCATCCGGGCCCGCCGTCGGCGCGCCCGGGGATGTCACCACCACGGTGACGCTATCCGGATCGGCGGCCACCGGATGCACCGCGCAGGTGAAGGCAACGGTGGCCGGGAGTTCCGCGCTGGGGCTCGGGAATTATATTCCGCCGGTGGAGTTCTGGGATGACGCCACATTCCTCGGCAGTGTCACACCGACGGTGAACAAGGCAACACCGTCGAACGGCGTCTCGTTGACCGCCCAAGTCGATTGGAAGCCCGCCACCACCGGCAATCACACGGTGCGGGCGAAGTATGTGGGCGGCAATTACACGCCGGAGTCGGAGGGCTCGGTTGTGGTGCGCGTCGGGGCAGGCGTCGATCTCGGATCGGCGTGTTTGCCGATCGGCTGAAACCGGCGGCGGGTATGGGGCTTAGGTCAGGGTGATCGCCTGCACGATCAGCACTGTGTACAACGTCAGGATGAACAGGACGGCCGGGAGTACCGGATAGTCCGGCTTGCCGCCGCGCACGAACTTCACCACGCCCCAGCTGGGAAGCAGTAAGAGCGCCGACGGAATCCAGGCCACCACCGCCTGCGCTGCCGAGTACGTCCATGGCTGGACGAGCGCGATATCGGTGGCGACGGCGATGGCGGCGCATACCAGCCCGAAGGCCGTGCTGCCGGTCGCGCCGAGCGCATTGGAGTAGAAGTGCTCTTCGGTGCGTGGCGTGCGAGATGTCTTGCGCGCGAACTCGAATTGCAGGAACGCGCCCGCGAATATCACGGCGACGGCCGTGGTATTCCCCGTGGCGCGGACCTCGCCGGTGTCGGCGGCGGACAGGACAACATAGGCGGTGACCAGGAGCTGAACCGGATAGGTGACCGCCAGATTCGCCATGATGTCGGCGCGGATGGTCGCCGACAGCCGCTCGAGCCCCCACAGCGCCAGGCCGTAGGCGAGGACGGCGGCGATCATCACCGCGGAGATGACCGAGAGCGTCAGGCTGGCGGCGATCGTCCCGATAGCAATGACCGTCATGGCGGCACGGAGTTCGGCAGCCGAGATCGCGCCGGTGACCAAGGGACGGTCCGGATTGTGCACGCGGTCGTAGTCGAGGTCCTTCTGTTCGTCGACCATGCGCAAATACAGCAGGACGAACGCGACGACGACGATACGCAGCACCGTGGACCCGGTCGGATGCCAGGACGAATCCGGTTGTGACACAAGGGCCGCGGTGCCCTCCAAGGCGAGCACCCAGAGCACGCCGTACAGGACGTAGTGCGGTTTGTACATGACCGCGGTGAAGCGCCCGATGCGGACGACAGAGTCGAGCAGGCCGACGGACGACGTCCCGGCGACCCCGCTCATGCCTCGGTCCACCGATCCCACATGGTCACCTCCGCGGCGGGCGTGCGCCGCGGGCCCGGCCCCCGCGTACCGGGCAGCAGATGCGCGACCGGCAGCATCGCGACCTGGCTGACCTGCTCGAACGGAATCCCGAGCAGATCGGCGATATCACGCTCGAAGGCCAGATGTGCGGTGGTCATGGTGGAGCCGAGCCCGCGTTCGTGCAGCGCGAGCATGAAGTTCCAGACCGCCGGATAGATCGAGCCGTAGAAACTGGCCAGCAGCAGCGGGGACGCGTTCACGGGTGGGCGACCGAGGGAGCACACGATGACCAGCGCGGGCACCTCGTGCAGATGTGCCGCGAGGTGCTGCCCGGAGGCCAGATCGCCGAGCTGGTCCGGACGGGGTGTGCGCGCGGAAAGGTAAGCGGCGAAACCCTTTCGGTAGTATTCGGCGATCTGGTGTCTGGTCGCCGGATCCTCCACGACCAGGAAGCGCCACGGTTGCCGGTTGGTGCCACTCGGCGCGTGCACCGCGATATCCAGGCAGTCCAGCAGGTCCTGGCGCGCGACCGGACGGGTCAGGTCGAGGCGGCGGCGGAAGGCGCGGGTGGTGGTCAGCAGGTCGGTGCCCGAGAAATCCGCGCCCATCAGACTCCTTCGCCATCGGCCTCGGAAACCAGTGCGTCCTCGGCGAATTCGAGGTCGACCCTGGCGGCCACCGCGTCGGCCTGATGGATCTCGCAATGGATCACCGTGGTGCCCGCCCCTTGGTCGGTGATCTCCGCGACGCATTCCACCGGCAGGTCCAGCTCGACGAATCGGTCGAAAGTACTTGCCACACATTCCACTTGCGGCAGATCGCGCACGACCATCGACAATGCGGTCTGACGGCAGGCTTCGATGAGCAGGCTGCCGGGGACATGGTCGAGCTGATGGTCGAACAGGAAGGGATGGCCGAGGTCGGGTACCAGCCCGGCCCGTGCGGTCGCGCCGTCACGGACCGGCGGGCCGATAACCACATTGCGCCAGTTCTCCCGGCCGACCGCGGCGGGTGTGGCGCGTTCGGTGAGTGCGGATGCGCCACGGAACGGGCCGAGTCCCAGGCTGTCCCGAAATCCGCTGCGCAGCGCCGACCATTGCCGCGCGGTCACCCAGGAGAAGGATCCGTCGACCGTCAGCATCGCAACGCCGTCGGATTCGATCTCGAGCACCATATCCAGGCCCTGCAGCACACCACCGCGCTGATGACGCCGCGGCACCCGCACATGCATCACCAGATCGGCGGGTGCGGTGCGCACCTCCCAGGCGGCGGTGTCGGATCCGGTGCCGTTGAAAGTGCGTACCACGAAGGCCATTTCGGGCGGCACGCCATAGAATTTGTGCGTCAATGCGATGGCGGCCTGCCGGGCCGCCTCCATGACCACCAGCGGATCATGACGCACCGCGAGCGATCCGGCGTGATCGCCGTAATACGCATGCATTCTGGGTAGTTGGGCCCCGGCGACGAAGGTGTGCTCGCCCACGGCGTCCAACGAGGTAACGAACACCTCCGAGACCGCGCACCGGTGTGCGAGTTCCCGGGAGATCGTGCGGGTATGGCTCGCCAGCTGTACGGCGGCCGCTTCTGTGGTCACGTTCGACCCTCCAACCATTCTTCGGCGGATACCGGCCGCAACGTCTGCGACACGGTGCCGGTCCGCATGGGAAGTACATAGGATCCGAGTACGATCGCCGACCACGGATCGAGCTCTCGGCCATCGGCCCAGGCCAGATACAGCAACTGCGCACAGTCCGCATCCGAGGCCGGATCGAAGTCGAGCGGGGTAGACCTACCGCCCCGTGCCGAATCGCGCAGCACCCGGTCGAGCGCGTCCGCCCGATCGAAACTGCGCGCGGGTGTGCGCGCATAGAGTTCCTCGGCGATCGCGATCGCGTCCGCCGCACGGTCAGCGCCCGCGCAGGCCTGTGCGATCACCGCTGCCCGGCGCCATTCGTCCAGGTAGATCGCCAGCTCCCGCAGCACGTCGGCGGGATCGTCGGGCGAATGCACCAGGTTCAGCAGATAGTTGTGGCGGCCGAGCAGATACCGCAGCTCACCGGGGCGGCGCTTGCGCGGATCGGTGGCCCCCTTCGCCTCGGTGAGCCGCACCGGTACCGGCAGTTCACCATCGGATCCGTGCACGACGAGTACGAGCACATCCGAGATGGCGACCAGCAGATCGGCCAGGCGGCGGCGTTCGGGGGAGGCGATATTCCAGGCGAAGTACCACAATGCGCGAGCCACATGCCGGTCCACCGGGACACGAAACGCACTGACAACCCGAAAGTCGTTCTCGGCCAGCCAATTCAGCGTCGGCTCGACAGAACGCGCGACGATCGCGTCCGGCTTGAGCAGCAACAGTGAATGCTCCCTGGCGAATTCAGCGGCATCGACACCGAGTCGGTCGAGTTGGTCCACCGATTCCTGGACGTAGGTGTCGGCGATATAGGCGTCGACCTTCTGTGGCGATGGCGTCAGTGCACCGAGGAGTTCCCGCAGCGACGCGGCCGCATGCGCGCTCATGGGGCGGCTCCGTCGAAGTCGTTGCCGGCCAGGATGTCCGCTATCGAGGGCAGCGGCATACCGAGGTACCCCGATTCCAGGCAGTAGTCCAGCAGTACCCGCAGATATTCCTTGCCGCTGGCCGGGGACGGTTTGCCGAGCAGCACGTCGGCGTGGGTGGTATCGAATACCAGTCGCCGCCGGAAATAGCTGGTATATAGCGAACCGATGCGGCGGTAGTACTCCCGCTCGATCGGCTCGAGATCGTCCTCGGTGAAGGTCGCCTCGGGTACGAAGGTCGCAACCTCGAAGGAAGGATATTCGGCGAGCACATCGGAAACCTCGCGCAGCGACAGGGTGTCCCGACCGAGCGCGTGCAGCGTGCGATGCTGTGCCGAGTCGAAATCCAGTACGGCCGCGGCGATGACATCGGCGACATGGTCGACCGGCGCGAGCGAGAGCGTCGCGTCGTAGCGGCCGGGTAGCGCGCGCAACTTGCCCTCGACCATGAGTTTCACGACGGTGTAGAGATTCTTGTACTCCCGGATCGTGCCGGTATCGCTGGCTCCGGTCACGATGCCGGGGCGCACTATCGCCCACGACAGGCCCTGCTCCCCCGCCGCGCGCACCAACTTCTCTGCGCGAAACTTACTGTCCTCGTAGCCATTTCCGAAGACCTGACCGGCGTCGAGTTCATCCTCGGTGACGGTGCCGCCTCGCATACCGCAGACATATGCCGTGCTGACGTGTACCAACGGCACTTCCCACCGGTGCGCGAGCGCAATGGCATTCGCGGTGCCGACGACATTGAGTTCCTCGTAGTCGGCGGCCGATGCGTCGAATGCCGTTGTCGCCGCGCAGTGCACGATGATGCCGACCCGTTCGGCCAGATCCTCGGCATCGCGTTCGGAGAGGCCGAATCCGGGTGCGCGCACGTCACCCGCGACGGCGGCGCCCGGCTCGATCAGGGTGCCGTCATTGCGCACGATGGTCGAATTGCGATGCAACACAGCGGCAACCGGTCGGCCCGCAGCAGCGAGCCGCGCCACGACCTCGGCGCCGACCAATCCGGCCGCACCGGTCACGAGCACGGTATCGCCGGAGCTCACAGTGGCACCTCACCGGATTTGTCGGCCGCCGCCAAAGTGCCCGAGACCAGCGCGATCACCGCATCGACCCGACGCACACCGACCAGTTCCTCGGGCAGGTAGCGCGGCAGTGCGAACGCACGCTCCAGGACGACGGTGAGTTCCATCAGACGCAGTGAATCGAAGCCGAGATCCTCCACGAGTCGGTGCGCATCGGACAATGCGGCGGGCGGTTGCGGGGCCATGGCCAACACGATCCGGCGCACCTTGTCGGCAGTCGCGGTGTCGGCCACCGCGGGCCCACCGGTCGCCCGGCCGCCGCCCCTCGACGAATCGCCGCGCGATGCTGCCGTCATGACTCTCCTTCCGACAGATGCGGTTGCTGCCCACCGGAGGTCAGCAGATCGCGTGCCTCGTCCAGGGGCAGGTCGGTGTTCAGGTACCCGGCGATGCGCAGCCAGTCGTAACCGATCGCCAGCGTGCGTCGCCACTGCTCACGCGAATCGAAGGAGGCCGGGAATCCCGTTGTCGCCTCCGCCCCCGCCGCGACCCACCGGACCAGCGTGACGAAATCGTCCAGCACCGCGAGGCCTGCGAGGGTATCACCGCCCCTACCGATCATCTCCGAGAAGCGGACCCGCCGTGCCGATTCCAGCTGCGTCAGCAGCTCATCACGACGCAGGGCGTGATCCGGCAACCGCCGCCGCAGGGTCTGCGCGGGCGCGACGTCGGCGGGCAGTGGGTGAACGCCGAACGCGGACAACAGGACACGAACCGCCATGGCGATGAGTCGGTGTGCGGCGATATCGGCGACCGCGCCCTGGGAGTTCTTGACCGCACCCGCCAGATCCTCCCTGGCGTTCTCCAGGACGACATTCGACCACACCAGATTCAGTGCGCATTCGGTGAATCTGGTTGCGGGCAGCGGCGACAATGTCGCGATCACATCGTCGCGAGTGGCACCGGTCAGGCCGAGAGCGGGCGCGGCCGCGTAGGGTACCGGGGTGTACGGCTTGACCGGCTTGCACATGGCCAGCGCAGGCTCGATGAGTCCACCACCGCGCCACTGCAAGCCGACCAGACCGAGCCCGAGGAACTCGAACAGATCCGCGGCGATGTCATGTTCGGCGCGGCCGAGGACATCGCGCAACGAATGCCGGAACACCACCGAACGCCAGGATCGGGCCGCACTATCGGACAGTGCGAACACGTCGCGGTCATCCCGGATCACGTGGATGCGCCCGCCGATCGTCCAGGTGGTGACACCTGGTCGGCGGGCGAACAGGATCTGGTGCGGATCATCGGCGATCTCGGGGACACCGAGCGCGGCCGCGAGTTCCTGTACCTGTTTCCACGCGAGCGGTTCGGTCGATTCGGCGAGATCGCGAAAGCGATCGATGAGCGGGTCGGTTCCGATGCGGTCGAGTTGGCGCGGCAGCCACTTGGTTTCCAGATAGCTCTCACCCTTGCGGGCGGCCCACCCCTTCATTGCCTGGAGCAGCCCGTCGCGGGCCCAGTCGGCCGCCTCGGCGTCGGCGTGCAGGGACCGCAGCGCGACCGCGTATCGCAGCGCCTGCGTCGCGCGCCCGCCCCACCAGTCGGCCACCAGCGCTGTGAACCGCGAATGCGGCAGCAGTGCACGCAATTCCACGACATCCGGCTCCCCGGCCCGGACCACGCTCGCGCGCAGGAATCGCTGACACCGATTGAGCAGATCCTCGTCGATCTCGTGCGAACCACTCGCCGCCAGCTCCAGCTGATTGCGCAGCTGTGCCTCGGACCGCGTCCGCACCTCCACGCGCCGACCATCGATGAACAACACTGTCGGCAGCGTCGGCAACTCCTCGTCGCCGGGTGCGACAACCAGGAAATCGACGTCGGACCCGGCATTGCCGAAGCCCTCGGCCAGCGAACCCTCGAACAGCGTGGTCGAATCTCGTGGTACCGCAACACTTTCCAATGCACGGTCGAGCAACTGTCGCACCCGCTCGGCGGGCAGCGCGGGCTCGGGCACGGCATCGTCGATCGCCGGGCGGGCCGGCCGCGGATCCGCTTCGGTGCTGCCATCGGCCGCGTGCATTACGGCGCCCGTCAACGCACCGTCCGTGAACAGCTGCCACATATGCCGACGCCGCGGTTTACCGCTGGAGGTGCGGCGGATGATGCCGCGCGGGCCGGTCACAATGGTCACCGTCTGCGCGGGCCCGAGTTCACCGCGAATGATCCGGCGCGCCTCGGCAATCCACTCGCCCGGCTTCGATTCGGCGAACAGTGCGATGCCCTGGGCGCCGGCCTCGGTGATCGCGACGGCGGCGAGTTTGCCCTTGGTGATTCCGGTCTCCTGGGCTACCCGGGATTCGATGTCCTCCATGAACACCGACCGACCACGCACCTTCAGGCTCGAACCCATCCGGCCGAGTACGAAAACCTCACCGTTGTGCAGGAATCCGGCATCGCCGGTGAACAGCACCTTTTCGACGATCCGGGTGGAGGAACCGGTGGTGGGTTCGCCGGAGTAACCCAGCGCGACCGAATCCCCCACGACGATCATCTCGCCGAGGGTGCCGTCCGGCAGTTCCCGACCATCTTCGTCCACCACTCGCACAGTCGACTCGGGCGTCGAGTAGCCCAGTCCGGTGATCCATCCGGAGCCCTCGACGCGGTGGGTGTCGTCGAGCAATTCCTCGGCCAGGATCGTAATCGGTTGGCCGAAGCGCAGATTCGGATTGTCCAGCCGCAGCGTGGTGACGGGCCGGTTGCGCGCGGAAGAGGTGACCATCAGCGTGGCCTCGGCCAGACCATAGGCGAGGGTGTACGCGGCGGTCGAAAAACCCTGTCGGCCGGCAAGATTCGCGAAAGACTGGAGATCGGCCACCTCGACCGGCTCGGAACCGACGGCCAATGTGCGCCAACCGGACAGATCCAGATCCGCGATCTCCTCCGGCGTGACCCGATGCGCCACATATCCGAGCGCGAACGACGGCGACGGCGTGTGCTGTGCGTGCGACATGGCGCGCAGCCAGCGCACCGGATCGCGGACGAACTGGTCCGGACGCATCAGATACAGCTCGCCCTGATTGGTCACGGTGGTGAGGAATGCGCCGACCAGACCCATATCGTGATAGAGCGGCAGCCAGGAGACCATGGTTTCGCCGTGCCGCCAGTCGATCAACGTCGAGATCATCGCGATGTTGTTGGCCAGGTTGTGCCAGCTGACCCGCACTCCGCGCGGCGTTCCGGTGGACCCGGAGGTGAATTGCAGCAGCGCGCATTCATCGGGCTCGCCGAATTCGCGCTCCGCAGGCGCGGGACCGAGATTCGCGGCATCGATCACCAGCGGCTCATCGGTGCGGCCCGCTGCCTGCGCCGCTTGGCGCACCAACTGCTCGAACTCGATCGAAGTCACCACCAGTCGCGGCCGAGCCTGTTCCAGAATGGCCGCGATATGCGCGATTATCTGGTCGAGGTCACCGAACATCGGCGGCGCCACCGGGGTGAAGACCCCACCGCAGGCCCACACCGCATAAAAAGCCGCGGCACAAGGGAATCCGGTCGGCATGATCACACAGGCGCCAGCGCCGCTGCCCATACCGTGTTCGCGCATGCGCGCCGCGATCGACCAGGTCAGCTCCGCGAGCTCGTGATAACTGCGGTACTCCCAGCCGTCGGCCTCGTCGGCGAAGTGGATTCCGGCGTCGCGCGCCGGATCGGCCAGCCAATTTCGTACTGCGGCAACGTCTTTACCAGGCTTCATCCCGCCGAATCTCCTCCCGAAAGCACAGTAACCGTACCGTTCGTGCCATCGACCCGTATTCCCATACCGGAACGAATTTGCTTGGTCAGGTCCTTGACTTGAACCACCGTCGGTACTCCCAGCTCCCGTGCCACGATCGCGACATGGGTGAGAGGACTGCCGCGCTCGATCACCAACGCCGACGCCGAGGGCAGTGCGGCCACCCAACCGGGATCGGTGCGGTATGCCACCAGAATGCCGCCTGCCACGTCGCGTGGCTCGTCGACGACCACCGCGGCCCCCTCGACGATTCCGGACGCCGACGGCGTGCCGGGCAGTACGGTGCCGACGGTCGCGGCCGGGGTGTCGGTGACCGGCACCCAGCCCTGACGCGCGAGTTCCGCGCGCCCGAATGCGGGTCCGGAGGTGACGAAGCGGGCCGGGGCGACCAACTCGGCGTCCCTGGCGCGCTGGGCTTTCCGTGCGGCGACCAGATCACGCAGGCCGTCCGTATCAGCGCCCTCGTAGCAGCCGCGCAACTCCTGGACGGTCAGCGCGAAGACATCGCCGAATTCGTCGATGACGCCGCGCGCGAGCAGATCTCGGCCCATCACCCGAATCATCCGCTTGACCATGCCGAAGGCCCTGGTGCGGCAGAACCGCAGCCGCTCCCGATGTGCGGCGCACCGATTCACCTTGCCGCGCAGGCGTTCATAGATCCGCCGCCGGAAGCCGCGCAAATTGGCGTCGAGGTACTCGTCGGCCTCGGCACCACGGCTGTGCTGTGCCGCCTCACCGACGCGGCCGATCGCGCTGCGCAGCATGATGAACAGGCTCGCGGGATCCTCACGCAGATCGGGGGTTTCCAACTTCAGCTCGTCCAGGCTGCGGTAGCCGTAGCGATCGATGTAATCCTGGATCCGGCCGCGGAATTCGGTGCGGTCGCCCACGGCATCATAGATCTGTTCCGCCGCGGTCGAATTGATCAACGACACCAGTTCGGGATCTTCGCGAACGAACCGCGCCAGCTCGGTCATGGCGCGCGCCGGTTCGGCGGATTCGACATCCGCACCGGGGCCGACGACGGCATACAGGAACCACTCCGGCGCCTTCGGCAGCAGCAGTTTGGTCAGCAGATACATCAGACCGGTGCAGGTCAACAGGATTGCGTCCAGAACCATCAGCGGACCCCAGCGCTCGACCAGATCCCGGTCCACCTTGCGATAGGCCGCATAGGCCTGTTCGCCGGTCAGCGTCGAGTAGTCGAGCGCATCGTATTCGTCGTAGACACGGTAGAAGTCGGTCATGAAGCGCTGGACCATATCGTCGATACCGAACAGCCGCCGCACATAGGTCACCGTGGTGATCACGCGCGACCGCAGCCGCGCCCACGGTGTTCGGAAGGTGAACGGACGCAAGGTTTTCGCGATCTCATCGGGCAGCGGCTCGTCGACGCCGAGCGCGGCTTCCAGCACTTTCCGGTTCAACGGATAGCCGGGGGCGATGCCAACCATCCGGTACCAGTGCAGCAGGTTGTAGTAGACCCTGCCGTGAAAGTAGCCGAGCAGCACCGGAGTCCAGCCATCGGTCTGGCGCAGTTGCTCGTCGGGCACCCGCAGCGATTTCGCATAACCGTGATACACGCGGCCGTAGATGTCTGCTGCGGTCGTGTAGGTCAGTGGGGAGGTGATACCGCTGAAACTCTCGATGATGTTGGAGTTGTCCCAGATTCGCTCGTCGCCGTCGGCGAGCACCTCACCGGCACCCCGCAGCACCGCGCCGCGCGCGGCGCCGTCGGAGACCGCCGTGGTGATCGGCCGTGACTGGAGGAACCAGAGGCCGTCGGCATCGATGGCCCACTCGATGTCCTGTGGCGCACCGAAATCGGCCTCCAGCTTGCGCCCCCACTCCACCAACTCCGCCAGTTCGGCATCGGCGAGCACAGCGCTCTCGCGGCGCTGCTGGTCGACCTCGAGCACCGCACAGCCCTGCTCCCCCGCGGGTGCATAACTGCGATCCTTGTCCCCCACAGTCGTTTCCAGCACCGCGCCGGAGGATTTGTCGACCACGGCCGAATCGGCGTCCACCGCACCCGAGACCAGCCCCTCGCCGAGCCCGTACACCGCGCTGACGACCAATTCGTCCGCGGCGCCGCTGATCGGGTTCGCGGTGAACATCACCCCGCTGGCTTGTGCGGCGATAAGGCGTTGCAGGACAACGGCTATGGCATCGGCGCGCGGCTGGCCGTGCGCGAAGGCATAGCGGATGGACCGTTCCGAGAACGCCGAGGCCCAGCAGTCGCGCACGCGCGCGGCGACCGCATCGACGCCGTTGACATTGAGGAAGGAGTCGAATTGGCCCGCATAGGACTGGCCGGGACCGTCTTCGACGGCCGCCGAAGATCGAACCGCGATCGCACCCGTGCCAACGCGACCGTACGCATCGGCGATCAGCTCGAGAATCGCCTGTGGCAGTGGCGCATCGACGATCGCGGCACGTAGTTCCGCACCGGCGGCCAGCGCCGAATCCAAGTCGTCCAATGATGTGACATCCAACACAATAGCCGCCAAATCGGCGTCCGCGGTGGTCTCGATAAGGAACCGGTTGAAGACGTCGGTGCCGAGCACCGCCCAGTCCGGGACGCGGAAGCCACCATTGTGCAAGGTGTACAAACCACGTGCTTTACCCCCGGCCAGTGCGGCGAATGTCGCCGAGTCGGTCCACGGTCCGAGTACCTGCAAAGCTTCTCTCCCATCACCCCGACCACCACGCCCGAGCAGGCGCTCCGGCACAACGAGGCGGAGCAAAACGGAAGGGGTTGTTTGGATATATCCGAGTTTTGCCTTCGACGTTAGCCCGCAATCCTGTGGTACTGCTTGCCGAAGACTTGGTTCGAACGCCTCGAGGCACCAGTAAGCTGACCCTTTCGAGCGACCTGCAAACAGTCGCCAGCGGCGCCACGGCGTTCGTGGTTGTAAGGAGTGATTCGGCGTGGGTTGGACCTTCACCCCGGACGAGTTCGCCCATATCTGGCGCGAGACCGAAGTGGACCGTCACCCGTATCCGCTGCGCATTCTCGAGACACCACGAACCGAGACCGAAGCCGATAAATTGCGCGTTCAACTGGACGAACGATTACCACCACGCAGCGATCCGGACCTATCGGCGTGCCTGCGGATCCTGGCCGCACCACAGACCAGGATCGTGGCGATCGGCGGCGGACACGGTCCCGGCACCGAGATTCGACTACTGGCCTGTGCGATCTACGACCGCGCCGTCCTCGCCGTGCAGGAACCCGGCTCCCGACCGGATTTCGGTGGGCGCGTACGACTTTCGATCGGGCTCAGCACCAAGCTCGGCGCTCGGATCGCAGCGTTGTTGCCCGCGGTTCCGGCCGGGCACGAACCGGCTCGGGCGGCATCGGCCGATGCGATCCGCGACAGCGAGACGGTGGTCGTAGCGCAGCGGGCGGTGCCCTCGATCCGGCGGCTGCTGCTGAAGCCGCATACCGCCGAGGGGCATATCCGGATCGAGGGGCGCCTGGACCACCCGTCACGCCAGCCGCCGATCCACTACACCTGGATAGATGTCAAGGGCGACGGGCGCTATCTGATCAAGGCGGGCGATACCGTGCACATCGTCCCCGCCTCGGCCGAGCAGCTCGCGACGCAACTGCAGAAACGTATTCCAGCGCAGGCCCGATAGTCATAACCGACCGGAACTATTTCATGCGGAGGCGTGCCCAACGGTTAGTCTGAGGCGGACCGACCGATCCCCGGGGGTGTGGTGCATGACGATCGAGAGCAGCCGAGCCGATATCGCCCGCTTCAAACAGGAGGCACAGGCGGGCACCATCAAGTTCGATCCGGATGCGGCGCGACGTTGCGCCGAAATGTACGACAACCAGGCCGACCGGCTCATCTATCTACGCCAGCGCCTCGAATCGGCGGGTGATTCGGCTGGCTTCGGCGGATTCGTCTCCGCACAGCAGTTGCAGGCCGGCTTCGCACACAAGGCCCGCGACGCCGCAACCCTGCTCGACCACTACATCGAAGCCGCCTACCGCATGAAGGAGGCGTTCCTGATCAGCGGCGGGCTATTCGAAGAGGCCGACGCCGCGAATGCCGCGGCGCTGCGGGCAATCGAAACGCGGGTGCCGCGATGAGGGCAGGATCGCATGGTGCTTGCGCACTGGGCGGCTGTCCGGTGCCCGGTGGGCGCGGGCGAATCAGGATCGGGACGACTCGGCCGAGCGTCAGCGAGGCGCAGCCATGAGTACAGCATCGCGAACCGATTCAATGGGTGATGGTCGAGTGCGCGGTGGGCGAACTCTGTGTGCTGTGGCGATGACCGAGTCGAGTGTCAGCGAGGGGCAGCCATGACAGCATCGCGCGGCGATTCCGTGGGGGGCGGTGGTCGGGCGACGGGTGGGCCCGGTAATGATCCCGATTACATCAGCTCGATGGAGCATTTCGAGTCGATGAAGCATGAGGAGATCTACGCCAAGACCCAGCAGATCGATGCCGCGCAGATCCTCAACGCATCGGTCACGTGGCTGGAAGTCGCAGGGACGCTGGCCAGTTCGTTTCCGCTGACCCGCGCCGGCTCGGATCGGGTAATGAATTCGATGGCCTGGGAGGGTACCGCCGCCGAGGCCGCATATGCGAGCGCACGCAGCTACGCCGACTCCGTCGACGAACTCGCCGCGATCATGGGACAGGTCGGCACCCGCCTCGGCGCGGTGGCCGCAGCGGCGGAAGCGGTGAAGATCGCGGTGGTGCCACCGGGCAATTCGGGCCCGATCGGCACCATCGCCCGACTGCTCGAAGCCGCCGATGTGATCAATGCGCAAATGGCGGACGAGGCGCTGCGCCAAGAAGCGGTGCTCGCGATGAACATGATCTACAAACCCGCATACCAAATGGCAGGCACCGCCGTCCCCGCCCTCCCCGCACCACCCGCACTACCCGGCACACCGGGCGTGACACCGTCGGTACCTCAGCCGTCTACCGAGCCCAACGATCAGGCCTCCGGACCAACAGCACCATCGGCTCCGCCCGGCGCACAAATTCCCGAACCGACACCGCCGACACCGGAATCACAAGCACCACAACCAACCCCCGACTCGACCACACCCGCACCAGCCCCATCAACACCGGAACCTCAGGCATCACAGCCGACCCCGACGCCAACCACGCCACAGCCCACCCCGGACCCACAGCAAACACCGCCCACACCGGAGTCCCAGACGCCACAGCCCGCGCCAGCGCCGAACCTCGGGCCGAATCCAGCACCCTCCACACCGGAATCCCAAGCACCACAACCAACCCCGGACACAACGACGCCAGCACCCCCTAGTCCGGCCCCCGCAACACCGGATTCCCAGGCACCGCAACCATCACCAACCCCAGGCACACCGGATTCCCAGGCACCACAGCCCATCCCGGCTCCGCCCCCTCAGCCTGCCCCCGACGCGCAGCCCTCCCCCGCGCCCGTCACGCCGGAACCGTCAGCGCCGCAACCGAGCCCAGGCCCGCCGACTCCGGAATCCCAGGCGCCACAGCCCGCTCCGGCCCCACCGCCGCAGCCAGCCCCGACACCGGACCCACCAACCCAGCAAGCTCCCCCTCCGGCTCCGCCGTCAACCCAGGCGCCGCAACCACCAGCGCCCTCCACCCAACAGGCGCCCGCGCCCCCGGCCCCCGGCCCGTCGGGACCAACCTCTCCCCTCCCCGACCCCGGCGGCCAGCCCGGCATCACCGGCCCCATCCCCGACCAGACCAACCCCTCCCAACCCCCGCCGACCTCCAACCAACCCGGCGTCATCCCGACCCCGGACGGCAGTCAGCGATGAGCGACTCCCAACTCAACACACAAGTCGACTTGATGTCTAGATTCCTCCTATTCGTACAGAATCAAGAGATGGCTCTTGAGCATCAAGCATCCGGACGCCGATCGACTGGCGCGGGAGCTAGCGGCACAAACCGGCGAGACCTCGACGGAGGCAGTCGTCATCGCATTGCGCGAACGGCTCGCGCGCGAAACCGGCCGTGCTCGTTCTATACCGCTCCGCGACGAACTCGCGGCCATTCGGCGCCGATGTGCGGCCCTGCCGGTGATCGATAAGCGCAGTCCGGACGAAATCATCGGCTACGACGAGCACGGCCTGCCCACCTGATGGTTATCGACACCTCCGCAGTCGTTACCGTGTTGAACAACGAACCCGAAGCGGACCGTTTCGAAGCAGCGATCGAATCAGATCCCGTCCGGTTGATGTCCACAGCAACGTATCTGGAGATCTCCATCGTCATCGAGGCACGATTCGGCGAAGCCGGTGGACGTGAATTCGACCTATGGCTCCATCGGGCCGCGGTCGATCTCGTTGCGGTACATCCGGAACATGCGCATCTGGCACGACTGGCCTGGCGAAAGTTCAGCAAGGGTCGACATCCGGCCGCCCTGAATTATGGCGACTGCTTCTCCTACGCGCTCTCGAAGGTAAGTGGCGAACCTCTGCTCTTCAAAGGCAACGACTTTCCACGCACCGACATCGCCGGGGTCCAACTGCCAGCGGACGATAGCCGAGACCAATCGTCCGCGGAAAGTTCAACAGCGGGCTCTACACCTTGACCAGGTCGTCGGCGTGGATTACCGGGCGTTGCATGGTGTCCGGAAGTTCGGTGGTGGAGCGGCCGAGCATGCCGGAGAGTTCGGTGCTGTCGTATTCGACTACGCCGCGGGCGACTATGCGGTTGTCGGGTGCGATGAGGTCGACCACGTCGCCGCCGTGAAAACGACCGCGAACGCCGGTGATGCCTGCGGCGAGCAGGGAGCGACGGCGGTGCGCGACGGCTTGGACGGCACCCTCATCGATGAGGATGGCGCCGCGACTGTCGGCGGCGTGGCGCACCCAGAATTTGCGGGCTGAGAGGCGGACCGGGCGGGCGGCGAAGGCGGTGCCGACGGTGCCGGCGCCGAGCGCGATATCGGCCTCGGTGGCGGCGGCCAGCAGAACGGGGACGCCCGCATCGGCGGCGAGCCGGGCCGCGGAGAGTTTGGAGGCCATGCCACCGGTGCCGAGTGCGCCACCGCTGCCCGCGATGACGCCGTCGAGGTCGGCACTGCTGCGGACCTCGGGGATGAAGTTGGCGGCGCCCTTGCGCGGATCGCCGTCGTAGAGGCCCTCGACATCGGAGAGCAGCACCAGCGCATCCGCGCCGACCAGATGCGCGACCAATGCGGCAAGCCGGTCGTTATCGCCGAATCGAATCTCTTCCGTTGCGACGGTGTCGTTTTCGTTCACCACGGCGACCGCACCGAGCGAGCGCAACCGATCCAAGGTGCGCTGCGCATTGCGATGGTGTTCGCGCCGGGAGAAGTCGTCGGCGCTCAGCAGCACCTGGCCGACCGTGCGCCCGTACCGCCCGAACGAGGTGCCCCACGCATGCGCCAAGGCCAACTGGCCGACGCTCGCCGCCGCCTGTTTGGTGGCCAGATCCCTTGGGCGACTTGTCAATCCGAGCGGCGCGATACCGGCGCCGATCGCACCGGAGGACACCACGACCACATCGGATCCGGCCCGCATCCGCGCCTCCACCGCATCGGCGAGCCGATCCAACCGCGCCGTATCCAGCCCACCCTTAAGGCTGGTCAGCGCCGAAGACCCGATCTTCACTACCACGCTGCGCGCCGAAGCAATCGCCGTCCTGGCCGCACTCAACCCGGACTGCGACATCACCTCGGCCATCCCCGAACTCATCTGCATCGGAATCGAACTCCCTGCACCACAACAGAATCAACCAATTCGATCTCCCGCACCGCCGTGGTCGCACCGGCAGATCCAACCGACTCTGCCGCACCGGCCGACCGCAAAGCACCAGCCACCACGTCCGAGTCAGCGGCTGCCGCACAAGTCAACCTCACCGAGTCAACTGCCGCCGTACCGACCGACCTCACCGGACCAGCCACCGCCGCACCAACCAACCCCTTTGAGTCAGCGGCCGCCGAACCAACAGACCGCACCAGGCGCGCTGCCTCCGGACCAACCGCCCGTACTGCCTGCACCGATTCGATCGAACTCGTCGTGCCTTCCACCCCAATCGAACCCGCCGAAAACAACACCGCACCGCGCCCGACACCGAATTCGGCCACTCGCCGGATGGGTGAACTGAACCGCAGCACTCGTCGAGACGCCGTGCCAGTCCCCGGCGCAGACCACAAGCCCACGGCGTCCACGCTATTCCTCGTCATCCTTGACCAGACCGCGCCGCACCCGCGAGGCGTGCTTGCGTTCGGCGGCACTGATCCGGTCGTTCTGCTCCAGGCGGATATCGGTGCCTCGACCAGTAGGCACCATATCGATGCCCGCGGAGATCTGCGGCTCCCAGTCGAATGTGACATCGCCGATGGTGACCGGCGCACCGGGCTGCGCGCCCTGCTTCACCAGTTCCTCCTCGACGCCGAGGCGAGCCAGGCGGTCGGCGAGGTAGCCGACGGCTTCGTCGTTGTCGAACTGGGTCTGGCGCACCCAGCGCTCCGGCTGCGGCCCACGCACGATGAAGCCGCCCGGCTCCTCGGGATCGGCGATCACACTGAAGCCGGTCTCGTTCACCGCGATCGGGCGGATCACCGGACGCTTCGGCGCCGCCTTCGGATGCGCGGTCCGATACTGCTCGACCATCTCCGCGAGCGCAAAGCTCAGGGGGCGCAGGCCCGCTCGGCTCACCGCCGAAATCTCGAAGACCGGCCAGCCGCGTGCGGTGAATTCGGGCGTGACCATCTCCGCCAGCTCGGCGGCATCGGGCACATCGACCTTGTTCAGGATCACCACGCGCGGCCGATCCGCCAGATCACCGAGCCCGGTATCGGCATCCAAAGCCGGTTTGTAGGCGGCGAGTTCGGCTTCGAGCGCATCGACATCGGAGACCGGATCGCGTCCCGGCTCCAGCGTCGCGCAGTCCACGACATGCGCGAGCACCGCGCAGCGCTCCAGGTGCCGCAGGAAATCCAGCCCGAGCCCGCGGCCCTCGCTCGCACCCGGAATCAGTCCGGGTACATCGGCGATGGTGAAGGTGGTGTCACCGCTGGAAACCACACCGAGATTGGGCACCAGCGTGGTGAACGGGTAATCCGCGATCTTCGGCTTGGCGGCCGAAAGCACCGACACCAGCGAGGACTTCCCGGCCGACGGATACCCGACCAGGCCCACATCGGCGACGGATTTCAACTCGAGGACGAGATCGCCCTCCTCGCCCTCCTCACCGAGCAGTGCGAAACCGGGCGCCTTGCGCGCCTTGGAGGCCAGCGCGGCATTACCGAGTCCGCCGCGACCGCCACGGGCCACGATGAACTTATTGCCCGAACCGACCAGATCGACGAGCACCTTGCCGTCGTCGTCCAGCACGACAGTGCCGTCGGGCACCTTCAGCACCAGGTCGGTGCCCTGCTTACCGTCGCGGTTGCTGCCCTCGCCTGGCTTGCCATTGCTCGCCTTGGCGTGCGGATGGAAGTGGAAGTCCAGCAGGGTGTGCACATTCGGGTCGACCTCGAGGATCACATCCCCGCCGCGTCCGCCATTACCGCCGTCCGGTCCGCCGAGCGGCATGAACTTCTCGCGGCGCACGGAGGCGCAGCCGTGACCACCCTTGCCCGCACGCACGTGCAATACGACACGGTCGATGAATTTGGACATGTCCGAATCATCCTCCTCGGTGGTAGCCGTAGCGACTGCTTGCAGGTCGCTCGAAAGGACCTGCTGTATGAGAACGCGATCTTTCGAGAACGCGAAAAGCGGGCCAGGGAATACACCCTGACCCGCTCAGCTGTTTCTGGATCGGCTAGAGGCGGTCAGGCCTCGGCCGGCTCCGGAACCACGATGTTGACGGTCTTGCGGCCGCGCTTGGTGCCGAACTCGACCTTGCCCGCCGCCAAGGCGAACAGGGTGTCGTCGCCGCCACGGCCGACGAGCACGCCGGGGTGGAAGTGTGTGCCACGCTGACGAACCAGGATCTCGCCCGCCGAAACGGTCTGGCCACCGAAACGCTTGACGCCGAGTCGCTGGGCATTCGAGTCGCGACCGTTGCGCGAGCTGGATGCACCCTTCTTATGTGCCATTTCTGAACTCCTGTGAAGTAATTCGAGAAAGCGCGGAGGCTTACTTGATGCCGGTGACCTTGAGGACCGTCAGCGGCTGACGGTGACCCTGACGCTTGTGGTAGCCGGTCTTGTTCTTGAACTTGTGGATGCGGATCTTCGGGCCCTTGGTGTGCTCGACGACCTCGGCGGCCACGGACACCTTGGCCAGCTTGTCCGCATCGGTGGTCAGCTCGGCGCCGTTCACCACGAGAACCGGGGCCAGCGCCACGGACGAACCCGGCGCACCCTCGATCTTCTCGACCTTCACCAGGTCACCGACCGCGACCTTGTACTGCTTTCCGCCGGTCTTGACGATCGCGTACGTTGCCATCGGTCGGCTGCCCTTCTTCCTGTCATGCGCGCGGCTCGTGCTCGCGCGGCTGTGTGCTCCCGCCCGGATGACTCCGGCTGGAAACCACAGCACTCTGGTCTGGTAGTCACCGCCGCCTCAGCAACCTGATGGCTCTCGGCTTCGAGCCGAGTCACGAACACAGCGCACATGAGCGCTGTCGCCGGGCAGCGACTGTCCAAGATTACAGGACGGGTACCACCCCGACCAAACCGGTGCCTCGGACCAGCTCACGGTCCCGGCCACCGGTCGGCCGCGACCGTCGAACGCGGGAACCCCCGTCGCGAACTGCGGCGGGGGTCCCCATTCGGATCCGATGGTGGCGAATCAGTTCGCGTCGTCCACCGGCGGTCCGGCGGGACGACCGACGGCCCGGCGACGCGGCTTGCGCGTCGGCACCACGACCGGCATATCCGCCGTGTAGTCCACCGCGGGCGTTGCGGATGCCTGATCAGCCGTCGGCAGCACGAACACCGCGCCCGCGCTATCCACGGCCGGCGCGGCGGCCGAACGCGCCACGCGACGTCTGCGGCCGGCCGAACGGGGTGCCACCGGTTCCGGCGCACCGTTGGCCGAGACGACGGGGGCGGCTGCGGTCACAGCCTGCTCAGCCGCGGGCTCGGTGACCGCAACGGTTGCCGCTGCCTCGGACGTCGCAACGGGCTCAGCGGCCGCGACCTCCGCAGACGCGGGCTGGACGGCTTCCACCGCCAACGCTTCGGCTACTTCCTCGGCCACCGCCGCCGCGACTTCCTCGGCCACCGCCGCGACAGCTTCGTCGACCACGACTTCCTCGACCACGCCCGCAGTCGAGCCGGCGACGGCGACGGCTTCGGTCACAACCGCCTCGGCTTCGGCCGCAACGCTGTCAGCCACGGCGACCTCACCCTGTGCCTCGGGCTCCTCGCCGTGCGCGGCCTCCTCGGACTGATGTGCCGCCATTGCCAGCGCGACCGGATGCGCCCGCTTGACCGCGATCTCCGCCTCGTCCGCCTCCGCAACATGTCCGGTGCCATTGCTGGCAGCGGCAGGCGCAGTCGCCGCCGCACTCTTGTCCCGGCCACGGCGCCGTCGCGATCCGGTCTCCCTGCCGCCGCGTGTGGCATCTTCGGTCGCGGTGAGCTCCACCGGATAGGTGTGCACGATGATGCCCCGGCCATGGCAATGCTCACAGGTCGACGAGAACGCTTCGACCAGACCGGTGCCCAGCTTCTTGCGAGTCATCTGCACCAGGCCCAGCGAGGTCACCTCGGAAACCTGATGGCGGGTGCGGTCGCGACCCAATGCCTCGGTCAGCCGGCGCAGCACCAGATCCCGGTTCGACTCCAGCACCATGTCGATGAAGTCGACGACGATCATGCCGCCGATATCGCGCAACCGCATCTGGCGCACGATCTCCTCCGCGGCCTCCAGATTGTTGCGGGTGACCGTCTCTTCCAGGTTGCTGCCGCCCGCACCGGTGAACTTGCCGGTATTGACGTCGATGACCGTCATCGCCTCGGTCCGGTCGATCACCAGGGTGCCGCCCGAGGGCAGCCACACTTTGCGATCGAGCGCCTTGGCGAGCTGTTCATCGATCCGATAGGTCTCGAAGACGTCGACGCCGTTGTTCTCGTGCCGGGAGACCCGGGCGAGCATGTCCGGCGCGACCGTGCGGATGTAGTTCTCGACGGTGCTCCAGGACCGCTCACCCTCGATGACCAGCTTGGAGAAGTCCTCGTTGAACAGGTCACGGATGACCTTGACCAACAGGTCCGGCTCTTCGTACAGGGTCTGGGGCGCGCCGTTGTCCTTGCCCTCGGCGGCCTTCTCGATGGTGCGCCACGTCGCCTGTAGCCGCTCCACATCGCGAGCCAATTCGGTCTCGCTGACGCCCTCCGACGCTGTGCGGATGATCACCCCGGCATCGGCGGGCACGATATCGCGCAGAATCTCCTTGAGTCGCTTGCGCTCGGTATCGGGCAGCTTGCGGCTGATACCGGTGGACGAACCGCCCGGCACGTACACCAGGAAGCGTCCGGCCAGACTGATCTGGGTGGTCAGCCGGGCGCCCTTGTGCCCGACGGGATCCTTGGAGACCTGGACCAGCACCTGATCGCCGGGCTTGAGCGCCTGCTCGATCTTGCGCTCCTTGCCGCCGAGACCGGCGGCCTCCCAATTCACCTCACCGGCGTAGAGCACACCGTTGCGGCCGCGGCCGATATCGACGAAGGCCGCCTCCATCGAGGGCAGCACATTCTGCACCTTGCCGAGGTAGACATTGCCGACCATCGACGCGGAGCCGGTATTGGTGACGAAGTGCTCGACCAGGATGTTGTCCTCGAGCACCGCGACCTGGGTCGCGGTCGGATGGTCCGAGAATGTCTTCTCACGCACCACCATGACCCGGTCCACCGCCTCGCGGCGAGCCAGGAACTCCGACTCGGTCAGGATCGGCGGGCGCCGGCGACCGGCCTCGCGACCGTCGCGCCGACGCTGCCGCTTGGCCTCGAGCCGGGTCGAACCGGTGATGCCCTGCACCTCGTCGACGGTGGCGCGGGTGCGGCTCTTATTGCGCGGCTCACGCTCGTGCACGACGGTATTCGGCGGGTCGTCATCGGAGACGCCCTCGCCATCCGCGCCCTCTCCCGCCACCTTGCGGCGACGACGGCGACGTCGACGACGGCTCGAACCCTCCGGCACACCGGATTCGTCGTCCTCGGTCTCGGTGTCGTCGCTGGGTTCGGCCTCGGCCTCGCTCTTGGCGGCACGCTGCGCGGACTGCTCGTCCTCGGCGGTCTCCTCGGCGGCTTCGGTGTCGTCGGTGTCGGATTCGGTGTCGGTGTCGGTGTGCTGTTCACCACGGCCACGGCCACGGCCACGGCGGCCACGCCGACGGCGACGCGGCTGATCCGCCTCGCCCTGCTGTTCGGTCGACTCGTCTTCGGCGGTTTCGGTCTCTTCCTCGACGGCCTCGGCCTCGGCCGCGGCCTCCTCGGCGCGACGGGTTTCACGCTTGGCCCGACGCTGCCGGCGCGCCTGTTCGGCGGCCTCGGCGTCCGGCGGGAGGAACAGCGGTGCGGCGACCGAAGCCGCCGCGGCCTCGAAGACGACCGGCGTCGCGACATGCGGCTCCTGCGGAACCGAATGGGTGAACAGCTGCGCCGACGGCTGATGCGCCGCTGGCTGCTCCCCTGATGGCAGCGACCCGGACTGGTCGACGACCCGGTCCGGCGCGGAGAAGATGGGCCCCGGCTCAGGCGCGGCCGCAACCGGCTCAGGCTCAGGCGCGGCCGCAACCGGCTCGGATTCTGGCGCCACCGGCTCAGCCGCAACCGGCCCTTGTGCGGCGGTTTCAGGCGCGGCGGCCTCGGATTCCACCGTGCCGAGCGCTTCGCGGACCGATTCCGCTACCGCTCGATCGACATTCGACTGCGCACTACGTGCGTCGGCACCCAACTCGGCGAGCTTGGCCAGGATGCGTTTGCTGGTTACCCCCAGCCGCTTGGCAAGCGCGTGAACTCGGATTCGCTCCGGCAATTGTTCGGCATCCTGTGATGTTGTTGTCAGCGGCTCTTGATCGGCCACGAAGTCTCCTCGGGTCCCCGGGCGCGTCCCTCCTGGCAGGAGTGACGCGGCCGACGCGGGGGCACTGTCCGTTCACCTCACGCGGTTGGCGCAAGGTCAATTGGTCTCGCCCCGCATGCCCCGTTAACACCATGGTTTTCGTCGGTCGGGCTAACTGGTCACGCGGCGCCTGGCTGTTGGCTGAACTCCACGGCGCGAGCGCTCATCCAGCGTGCCGACGCGAACTTCCGGCCCCAGCAACGGGCCAGCTGTTCGTGGCAGCGATGATCGGCATCGAACCGCAGCGTCATCCGGTTACCGTCCGGCACCGATCATCCGCGTACCTGCGCGAACAGTCAGTGTCGTCAGCAACCACAGCCAGTATCCCACACCGTGCGGCGACGTCTCGCCATCGCCGCACGACTTCACCTCGCTGGCGCTCGGCTTCGTCCTGTGACGAAGCCGACTGAGCTGCCTGTTCGCGCAGCTCACGCCCAGGGCCCGGGATCAGGCAGGGAACTCGGGAAACCAGAGCGCGATTTCCCGCTTGGCCGATTCCGGCGAATCGGAGCCGTGCACCAGGTTCTCCTGGGTCTCCAGCGCGAAGTCGCCGCGAATGCTGCCGGGGACGGCCTTCTCGACCGGATCGGTGCCACCGGCGATCTGACGGAACGCCGCAATGGCGCGCGGACCCTCCAGAATGGCCGCGACGACCGGGCCGGAGGTGATGAACTCGATCAAGGAACCGAAGAACGGCTTTTCGGCATGTTCGGCGTAGTGGCCGCGCGCCAACTCGTCGGATACCTGCTTCAGCTCCAGGGCGGCGATCTTCAGGCCCTTGCGCTCGATCCGGGCCAGCACCTCACCGACGAGGCCACGGGCCACACCGTCGGGCTTGATGAGTACCAACGTCTGCTCAGTCACGGCGCACAGCCTAATGGGCACTACCCCCGGTTACCGAACCGGCGGCTACGAAGAGCCCTGGATGCGTTGACTGGGCAGCAGACCGAGTTCCATCCGGCGCTTGACGTCGGCGCGCAGCACCAGGATGAAGCCCCAGACGACGGCGAAGAAGACGCCCATCACGCCGATGGACAAATGCACGAAGACGCCGAGGATCAGCAGGACCTGCAGGGCCAGATTGAACGGGATGGCCCATGGGCGGCGTTGCAGTCCGGCACCGAGAATCATCACCAGCGCCAGGAGGACGAGATAGCTGCCGGAGAACCAGCCGATACCGCCGCCGACGGACGCGACAACGGGCAGTGCGAGCAGCACCGTGATCGCCTCGAGGATCAGCGTGCCCGCCATGACACCGCGCAGACCCTTCCACGGGTCGGTGGCGGGCGGGGGGACCTGCGGCTCGCCGTCGGCTCGTTCGGGCTCGGCGGCGTCGCCGGTTGACTCGGTCACGCTATCTCCTTACCACTTACGCTGTGCCCATCGCGGCATTCGCGGGGCCCGCGGTGGTTACGCGCACTGCCTCCTCCGGGCCTGAGACTCATGCCGGATCCTTCCCGAACAGCGCCCGAGCCGCGCCCGCTGTGACGACCGAACCGGTCACCACGACGCCCGCACCGGAAACCATCTCCCCCGCATCGCCGACCTCCTCGGCAATGGCAATGGCCGTTTCCAGCGCATCGGGCAGGGTCTCGGCGATGACCACCCGTTCGTCGCCGAAGCGCTGTACGGCGAGGTCGGCGAGGCGTTCGATATCCATGGCGCGCGGCGAACCGTTGTTGGTGACGACGATCTCGTCGAAAACCGGCTCCAGCGCGTCCAGCATGCCTGCCACATCCTTGTCGCCGAGCACCGCGACGACACCGACCAGCTTGCGGAAATCGAATTCCGCGGTCAACGTCGCGGCCAGCGCCCGCGCACCCGCCGGATTGTGCGCGGCGTCGATGAAGATGGTCGGCGCATTGCGCATGCGCTCCATCCGGCCGGGGCTGGTGACGCTCGCGAACCCGGCACGCACCGCCTCGATATCGAGCTGCCGATCCGCACCCGCGCCGAAGAACGCCTCCACCGCGGCGAGGGCGAGCACCGCATTGCGGGCCTGATGCTCACCGTGCAGCGGTAGGAAGATCTCGTCGTAAACCCCACCGAGGCCCTGTAATTCGAGCTGTTGGCCGCCGACCGCGATCTGGCGGCCCAGCATCCGGAACTCCGAGCCCTCACGCGCCACCGCGGCGTCGACCTCGACGGCCCGACGCAGCAGCACATCCATGGCCTCGGGTTCCTGTTCGGCGATGATGACGACGGTATCGCGCGGCACCAGGCTCTCCGGGGCACGTTTGATGATCCCGGCCTTCTCACCCGCGATGGACGCGAGATCCTCGCCGAGGAAATCGGTGTGATCCAGACCGATCGGTGTGATCACCGCGACCTGTCCGTCGATGACATTGGTCGCGTCCCAACGGCCACCCATCCCGGTCTCGACCACCGCGACATCCACCGGTGCCTCCGCGAAGGCGGCATAGGCCATGCCGGTGAGCACCTCGAACTTGCTCATCGCCGGACCGTCCGCGGCGGCGGACTGCTTATCGATCATTTCGATATAGGGCAGCAGTTCGCGGTAGGTCTCCACGTACTCGGCCGGGGTGATCGGCATGTTATCGATGCTGATCCGCTCGGTGGCCAGCTGCAGATGTGGGCTGGTTATCCGGCCGGTGCGCCGGTGCAGTGCGGTCAGCAGCGCATCGATCATCCGGGTCACCGAGGTCTTGCCATTGGTGCCCGCGATGTGGATGGCCGGATAGCTCCGCTGGGGCTCGCCGAGCAGATCCATCAGCGTCGCGATCCTGGTGAGCGATGGCTCGATCTTGGTCTCCGGCCAGCGCTGGTCCAATTCCGCCTCGACCAACGCCATTTCGGCCAGATCGACCGGGGACGGCCCCGATCCGAGCCGCCGGTTCGGATGCTCGTCGTCGGCGTACTGCGGCTCCGGTTCGGTGTTCATTTGCCGCTCAGTTCCGCGAGCCGGACGCCGATGCGCGCGACCTCGGCCTCGGCGACATCGCGACGTCCCTTGATCTTGTCGACCACCTGATCCGGCGCCTTGGCCAGGAATGCCTCGTTACCGAGTTTGGCCGTGGTGGTCGCCAACTCCTTCTCGGCCGTGGCGAGGTCCTTCTCCAGGCGGCGGCGTTCGGCGACCAGGTCCACGGCGCCGGAGGTGTCGAGCTCGACCGTCACGGTGGTCCCGCTCAGCCGCACTTCGACCGAGGCGGTCGCGGCGAATTCGGCACCGGGCTCGGTGAGCCGGGCCAGGTTGGTCACCGAATCGTGCAGTCCGGTGAGACCCGCGGCGTCCAGGCCGATCAGCTTGGCCGCCACCTTCTGCTTATCGGCCAGCCCCTGATCGCTGCGGAAGCGACGGATCTCGGTGATCAACCGCTGCGCATCCGAAATCCGTTGTGCGGCGGTGCCATCCGTGGCCACGCCGGTGGCCGCCGGCCAGGTGGCGATGACGACGGACTCGCCGCCGGTCAGCGCCCGCCACAGCGCTTCGGTGACGAACGGGATGACCGGATGCAGCAGCCGCAGCACCGCATCGAGCACATTGCCGAGCACGATGCTGGTCGACTCGGCACGCGAACCACCGGCGGCGAACTGCACCTTGGACAATTCCAGGTACCAGTCGCACAGCTCGTCCCAGGCGAAGTGGTACAGCGCCTCGCACGCCTTACCGAATTCGTAGGCGTCGAAGGCCGAATCCACCTCGGCGCGAACCTGTTCGAGCCGATCGATGATCCAGCGGTCGGCGTCGGTGAGTGCAGTGCCGTTTCGAGCGACCTGCAAGCAATCGCTAGCGGCTCGATCGGGCAGCGTGCCCGGCTGCGCGCCGTTCATGAGCGCGAACTTGGTGGCGTTGAACAGCTTCGTCACGAAGCTGCGCGAGGCGAGAGCATGCGATTCACCGACCGAGAGGTCACCACCGGGCTGCGCACCGCGCGCCAGGGTGAAGCGCAACGCGTCCGCGCCGTAGGAGTTGATCCAGTCCAGCGGGTCGATGCCGTTACCCCGCGATTTGGACATCTTCTTGCCGTACTGGTCGCGAATCAGGCCGTGCAGGAACACATCCTTGAACGGCACCTGCGTCGCGCCGCCCTTACCCGCGGTGAGCACGTGATCGTCGGAGACGAAGGTGCCGAACATCATCATCCGGGCCACCCAGAAGAACAGGATGTCGTAGCCGGTGACGAGAACGCTTGTCGGATAGAACTTCTGGAGCTCGTCGGTGGCATCCGGCCAGCCCATGGTGGAGAAGGGCCACAGACCGGAGGAGAACCAGGTGTCGAGCACATCCGGGTCCTGCACCCAGCCCTCGGGCGCGGTCTCGTCCGGACCGACGCAGACCACCTCGCCGTCGGGGCCGTACCAGATCGGAATGCGGTGGCCCCACCACAGCTGCCGCGAGATGCACCAGTCGTGCATATTGTCGACCCATTCGAACCAGCGCGGCTCCTGGCTGGTCGGGTGAATCACGGTGTCGCCGTTGCGAACCGCGTCGCCGGCGGCCTTGGCCAGCGACTCCACCTTGACCCACCACTGCATCGAAAGCCGCGGCTCGATCGCCTCACCGCTGCGCTCGGAATGCCCGACGCTGTGCAGGTACGGCCGCTTCTCGGCGGCGATCCGGCCTTCCGCGGCGAGCCGCTCGCGCACCTTGACCCGTGCCTCGAACCGATCCATACCGTCGAATTCGGTTCCGGTGCCGGTGATTCGGCCGCGCTCGTCCATGATGCTCGGCATCGGCAGATTGTGCCGCAGGCCCATTTCGAAGTCGTTGGGATCGTGCGCGGGCGTGATCTTCACCGCGCCGGTACCGAATTCGGGATCGACGTAGTCATCGGCGATGATCGGGATCCGGCGTCCGGTGATCGGATGTTCGAGGGTGCTGCCGATCAGATCCTTATAGCGCGGATCCTCCGGATGCACCGCCACCGCGGTATCGCCGAGCATGGTCTCCACCCGGGTGGTGGCCACGATCACGTGCGGCTCATCGTCTTTCAGCGAGCCGTAGCGCAGCGATACGAGTTCGCCCTCGACATCCTCGAATTTGACCTCGATATCGGAGATGGCGGTGCGCAGTTCCGGCGACCAGTTGACCAGGCGCTCGGCCCGGTAGATCAGGCCCGCGTCGTAGAGGCGCTTGAAGATGGTCTGCACGGCCCGCGAGAGCCCGTCGTCCATGGTGAAGCGGTCGCGGCTCCAGTCGACGCCGTCGCCGAGCGCGCGCATCTGCCACTGGATCTGTCCGCCGGATTCCCGCTTCCAGTCCCAGACCTTGTCGATGAACAGTTCGCGGCCGAAATCTTCCTTGGTCTTGCCGTCGACCGCGAGCTGCTTCTCCACGATGGTCTGGGTGGCGATGCCGGCGTGGTCCATGCCCGGCAGCCACAGCACCTCGTAACCCTGCATGCGCTTGCGGCGCGAGAGGGTGTCCATCAGGGTGTGGTCGAGCGCGTGGCCCATGTGCAGGCTGCCGGTGACGTTCGGCGGGGGCAGCACGATCGAGTAACCGGGCTTGTCACTGGCGGAATCGGCCGCGAAGTAGCCAGCCGCTACCCAGCGCTCGTACATCTCGGCCTCCACCTCGCTGGGGACCCAGCTCTTGGGGAGGGCATCGGCACGATTACGCGAGTTGTCAGGGGCTGCGCTGGTCACCCCGGCATTCTAGTGGTCGTGCCCGCTGAGCTCCTAAAAGGGGCGGCGCAGAAAGAAGGCGGAGTCTTCGGTGGATGAGGGACACCGAAGACTCCGCCTACACCTGGAGAGCTTACCGCCGAAACCGGCCCGAGCCCCGAATCCACAACTAATTCTCAGCTTCTTGAAGGGTTCTTAACGCAGTCACCGGACCGGCACCTTCTTCCGCCCCTGACGGGCGGGTCTGGCGCCCATGAACCGGGATGTGACGCTCGCCGGATGCGGTGGCTCCACACCCCCGCGCGAGTGGCCGTCGTCAACGTGATGAACGCGAGCGCGACGCTATCGCCGAACAGTGCCAGCGCCGCGCCCGCGGTGCGCAAAGTTCAGGCCGCAGCCTTGGCACGCATCGCGGCAGCCGCATTCTCTCCGGCAGTCCGATACATGCGTCGAAACAATGGGCTGAGTGCCCTGGTCCCTGGAAATATTCGGTGAGAATCAGGGTTTTCCCTGTTGCCGAATCGAATCGTGCTGGGGAGCCTGGAAGGGGTGAACCCTCCGCTTGATTCGCCCGATCCCGGTTCGCAACCGCGACTGCCCGAGATCCGGGTTGTAACACCGGATTCCGTGCACGATCTGCGCGGCCATGTGATCGAGGAATTGCGGTATCCGGCGAGGGCGGCGCTGGTCGTGGCCGGTATCCCGGGAGCTGGCAAGAGTACGGCGTTGCGATTGTTCTTCGGTGCGCAGGCAGATGCCGAGGAGCCACCTCGAGGCCCCGATGGCTCGGTGGTGCTCGATTCGCACCATTCCCGAAATCGGTGGCGGCGCAAGCTCGGTCGACTTCCATATCCGCTGTGGCGGCCGGTCGTGCACGTCACGCATTACGCGGGAATCCGGACCGCGCTGCGGGACGGTACCGGACCGGTGGTGATCCACGATTGCGCCACCTTCGGCTGGGCAAGACGAATGATCGGTTACTGGGCCGAGCGCTACGGCCGAGAGTTACATCTGATCCTGCTCGATGTGCCCGCTGGTGTCGCACGTGCCGGTCAGCACACCCGTGGACGTCGGATCAATTCGATCGCCTTCACCCTGCACTGCCGACGCTGGAATCGCCTCATCCGCGCCGTCGACGCCGGCCGTCCGCCACCGCCCGAGCCGGTCTCGACGGTCATCCTCGACCGAACTACCATCGACCGCCTCGGCCGGGTCGGTTTCGTGGCTTGACGGTGGCGCCGTAGTGATCATCGGACCAGCACGGTAAGCGCGTCGCGCACCGCGCGGAGGGTGATGGGGAGCGTGCCTGCCGGTTCGCCGTCGGCGGTCGCGGGCGCGCCGGGGGCGGTCAAAGTCACCTGGGTAACGCGATACTGTTTGGATTGCGGGTGATCGATGCGCTTACCCGCCGACAGCGCGGGCAGCATGCGCAGCATATCCAGCCGCGAAACCGCACCCACGACAGTCAGATCCAGTAGCCCGTCGTCCATCACCGCGTCCGGGCAGACCAGCATGCCGCCGCCATAGGTGCGGGTATTGCCGATGGCCACCATGACGGCATCGGTCTCGATGACGGTGTCGGCGTCGGGGTTGTCGAGCGCGCCGGGCGCGACGCCGGCCAGCTCGATTCGGTACGGCACGGTGAAGCGGCCGGAAATCTCGGCCAGTGCGGCGAAGGTGTAGCGCAGCGGGCCTTTGGGCCAGCGCATATCGTTCGCGCGCAGGGTGACTCGCGCATCGAAACCGGTGCCGGTGACGGTGGCGAACCACTTGGGGGTGAATCCGGGTGCGGGCGATTCGATACGGCCGAGGTCGATGGTGCGGGTGCGGCCGCCGAGGATCAGGTCCGCAGCCGCGACGGGATCGTCGGTGGGCACGCCGATTTCGCGTGCGAGATCGTTGCCGGTGCCCGCGGGGATCAGGCCGAGCGGCACCCCGGTCTGCGCGATGGCTTCCAGTACGACATTCATCAAGCCGTCGCCGCCGATGCAGACCACCGCATCCGGCTCGGCGCCGCCGGTGATCGAATCCCGCACCTGGCGTATGGATTCGGCGGCCGATGGTGCGCGCACCTCGGCGACATCCACGCCATGTGCGCGGAAGCGCGCCAGCGCGGCCGCGGCCACCTCGTGTCCTCTGCCGACACCGGACTGCGGGTTGGTCACCACCGTGATCGCGCGCACCGGACGCGAATCCGATGTCACGGGACCAGCTTTCCCGGGTTGAGGATGCCCGCGGGGTCCACTTCCCGCTTCACCGCGCGCAGTACGCGCACGCCCAGATCACCGATCTCGTGCGACATCCAGGGGCGATGGTCGGTGCCGACCGCGTGATGGTGGGTGATGGTGCCGCCCACGGCCACAATCGTGTCACCGACCGCACCTTTCGCGATGAGCCACTGGGTGATCGGATCGTCCAACTGCTTGGCGATGACGGTGAAGTACAGCGACGCTCCGGTCGGATAGGTGTGCGAGATGTGGCACATCACCAGCGGCGGGGTGCCCTGTCCGGCGAGCGAATCCGTCAGTGCCGCAGTCACCCCCAGCTTGAGCTCGACCAGATTCGACCAGGTCGTCGCGGTTTCCAGGGTTTCGCACAGCACACCGAGATCGAGCAGCGCATCGCGCATATAGGGTGCGGCGAAACGCCCGTGCTCCCACTCCTGGGCCGGGGTCTGTCCCAGCGCGTTCCCGCCCGCTGCGGCGAGCAATGCCCCCGCCTCGGCGCTGCGGGCCGCGACATGCGCCTCGGTGCCTTCGAAGGTGGTGATCGCCAGACACCCGGCCACCGCCGCACCGCCGATATCCGCGGAACGCGCCAAGTTGACACCGGTCTCGACCTCGTCGGACAACCGCAGCACGGTAGGCGCGACACCTGCCTGCACCACCGAGCGCAGTGCGGCGGCGCCGGTTTCGAAATCCGGAAAAGACCAGGCCTGGTAGCCGATGGTTTCCGGCACCGGGTGTACCCGCAGCGTGACCTCGGTGATCACACCCAGCGCCCCTTCCGATCCGACGAATAGCTCACGCAGGTCCGGGCCTGCGGCGGAGGCGGGTGCGCGGCCGAGTTCGATCGTGCCGCTGGGCGTTGCGATCTTGAGGTGCTGGACCATGTCGTCGAAGCGGCCGTAACCCGCCGATGCCTGTCCGGAGGACCGAGTTGCGGCGAAGCCGCCGATGCTGGCGAATTCGAAGCTCTGCGGGAAGTGGCCGAGCGAAAGTCCATGGGCGGCAAGAAGTTCCTCGGCCTCGGGGCCGGTGAGTCCAGCCCCGAGCGTCGCGGTGCCGCTGACCGGGTCGATCTCCGAAATACCTTCCAGGTGGCGCAGATCCAGCGCGATGACGGTATCGAAGCGACCGCGGACCGGATCGACGCCGCCCACCACGCTGGTACCGCCGCCGAAGGGGACGACCGCGATGGCGTTGTCGGCGCAGTAGTCGAGCACGGCGAGCACCTGCTCGTGATCCGCGGGGAAGACGACCGCATCGGGTGCGTCCTGCGGACCGTCGGCGCGACGGCGCAGCAGGTCGGGTGTGCTCTTGCCGCCCGCGTGCAGCAGACGATCGTGGTGGTCGACCGAAATGCTGCCCACGCCGACCACCGCGACCAACCCGTCCCGTTGAGTCGGCGTCAGCGTCGACTCGCGTAGCGGCACATCGCCCTCATCGCGGCGCGCCACCGGGTCACCGGACACTCCGAATACCTGCGTCAACAGGTCCCGGATCGAAGCCGAGAGCGGCTTGTGTCCGGCAGGGATGCCCCAGGCGTCCCAAACCATACTCGCCGCATACGACGGCACGCCCGGGTTTGCGGTGGGCACCCCGGTCTCGGACGGTCCGATTTCGTCGGTGTGCTGCTGCGTCTCGACCATGCGTTACAGTTTGACATAGACTGTCAAGCAGTAACGAAAAGACACCCACTTCCGGCACCGCGGTGCCGCCGACACCCGGTGGTGATATCCGATGACTTCCGCAGCATCCGCCCCCGATGACGCGCTCTCGGCCACCGATCTCGCGATCCTCGATGCGGCCAGGGCCTGCGTACAGGAGTTCGGGGTACGCCGCACCACACTCACCGAGGTGGCCCGCCGTGCCGGTGTCAGCAGGCCCACCGTCTACCGGCGCTGGCCCGATACCGGATCACTGGTTGCCGAATTGCTGGTGCGCGAACTGCGCGCGATCGTCGCCGACACCATGCCCGCCGCGGGCGATGCGCGCACCCGGCTGGTTGAGGGCGTGGTCGCGGGTGCGGCGACGATTCGCTCGAATCCGTTGTTCGGCAAGATCTTCCGCACCGACACCGATCTGATGCTCACCTATGTCTTCGGCCGCCTCGGCCGCAACCAGCGCGCCCTGCTCGAACTGTTCGGTGCGGGCATCCGAGAAGGTCACCGAGACGGCACCATTCGCGCGGGCGATCCGGACCAGATGGCGACCATGCTGCTGCTCATCGCGCAGTCGGCGGTGCAGTCGGCCGGTACGGTCGCGCCATTGCTGGCCGGTCCGGCACTGGATACCGAGTTGGCCCGCGCGATCGATGGCTACCTGGCGCCCGTGGAGAAGGCGCGATGACAAAGCCCGTCGCGATGACCGAATGCCATGGCACCGGCGATCCGTCCGCCATCGAAAGGGACTGTAATGACTGCGAACTCGGCTGACGCCCACGGTAATTCCGCGCTGAATGCCGGACGCCGCAACCGTGATCTGCAATTGCTCGGCGACGGCGGCGAAATCGATGTGCTGGTGATCGGCGCCGGCGTGACCGGGACCGGTGCCGCGCTCGATGCCGCGGCGCGCGGACTGCGGACCGTGCTGGTGGAGCGGCACGATCTGGCATTCGGCACAAGCCGGTGGAGTTCCAAGCTGGTGCACGGCGGACTCCGGTATCTGGCCACCGGGCAGGTCGGCATCGCACACGAAAGCGCGGTCGAGCGCGGGATTCTGATCACCACCACCGCACCGCATCTCGTTCGTCCGCTGCCGCAGCTCGTGCCGCTGCTTCCGGAAATCGGTATCGCACAACGGACTTTGATCCGCGCGGGCTTCGTCGCCGGAGATGTCCTGCGCCGCAGTGCGGGCACTTCGCCAGCGACACTGCCGCGTTCGCGCCGAGTCGCCACCGCCGAGGCACTGCGACTGGCGCCGACGGTGCGCCGCGACGGGTTGCGTGGCGGCCTGCAGGCCTGGGACGGACAGCTGGTGGACGATGCGCGGCTGGTAGTCGCACTGGCCCGCACCGCCGCCGCATACGGCGCGACGATCCTCACTCGCATGGAAGCCCTTGGCGTGACCGGAGATTCGGCCACCCTGCGCGACACCCTGACCGACGAGTCCATGGCGATCCGAACTCGCGCTGTCATCAATGCCACCGGTGTCTGGGCCGATCAAGTCGACCCGAGTATCGAACTGCGCCCGAGCCGCGGCACCCACCTGGTCTTCGATGCCCGATCATTCGGCGGACTCACCGCTTCGCTGACCGTCCCCGTACCCGGCAGCACCAGCCGTTTCGTCTTCGCCTTCCCCGCCGCGCACGGCCGGGTCTACCTCGGTCTCACCGATGAGGACGCCCCCGGCCCGGTTCCCGACGAGCCGAAGCCCACCGATGCCGAAATCGATTTCCTCCTCGAAACCATCAACACCGCACTCCGAGAGCCATTGACCCGTAACGATATTCGCGGCACCTACGCCGGACTGCGCCCACTGCTGCGGACCGCCGATAACAGCACCGCCGATATCTCCCGCCGACACGCGGTCCTGCACTCCCCTGTCGGCGTCATCACCATTGTCGGCGGCAAGCTCACCACCTACCGCCAGATGGCCGAGGACGGCGTCGATGCGGCGATCGAGCACGGCAACCTCACCGCGGGCCCGTGCCGAACCAAACGACTTCCGTTGGTCGGCGCGGTCTCCGGCGCCGCTCGTGATCACATCACCGCCCCGACCGTGCTGGTCGAACGCTACGGCAGCGAGTCCGCGGCCGTACTCGACCTGGCCGAGCGCAATCCCGTACTCGCCGAACCGGTCGCGCCCGGAATCGACGTCACCGCGGCCGAATTCGCCTTCGCGATCACCCACGAAGGCGCCCTCGACACCGACGACCTGCTGGACCGCCGCACCCGGATCGGTCTCGTCGCCGAGGACCGGGCGGCGGCCCTACCAGCGGCGGAGGCAGCTTTCGCGAGCCAGCATTAGTCCAGTTGCCAGACGTCGAGTTCGGCTCGCATGGCGGCGCGCGGCCAGCGGTCGAGGCCGTGCGCGGCCTCGGCGGCCCGGATTTCGCGTAGTTCCGCGGTCTCCTCGGCGGGAGCCAGAAAGCGGAAGCCGAGGCGTTCGTAGTACGGGCCGTTCCACGCCACATCGATGAAGGTGGTCAGCGTGATCGCCTGCATCCCTTGGGCTTTCGCCCAGCACACGGCATGGTCGATCAGCCGTTTGCCGATCCGGTTACCCGCGTGATCCGGATCCACCGAGACCTGGTCGATATGAGCGTTACCGTCGACGATGCCGAGGATCAGATAGCCGATCGGGCGGCCCGCGTCATCGGGATAGATCCACGCGTGGCCCGCCTGCTGGAATTCCCGGAGCGTATCCAGTGACGGCGGATCGTCATCGGCAACGGCCATCATCCCGATGTCGGCGAACGGTTTGCCCGCCACACGCTCGATATCTTGCAGTATCGGCAGGTCGTCCTCGACCGCCGGTCGAATCATCCGCATGGATGATTCTCCCACGACAGTCATTCGACCGGAGTCGCCAGGATGCCGTTGACGAGCGCGCGCAGTGCCCAGCGCGACCGGTCGTCGCCGCCGCCCGCCAGCATCTGTTCGCGCATGGCCACCAGCGTCGGATATCGGTCGGCGGGTAGTTCGGCGAAGTGCCGGGCGACCTCGGCGACATAGTCCTGCTCGTTGGTGTCCTTGCTGTCGTACGCGCTCTGCTCCACGGCCTGTGCGGATATGTGCAGGTAGATCAGGTCCACGGCCCAGGAATTGGTTTGCGCGTCCACACCTCCCTCGGCGAGCAGGGCGAGGAGCCGCTCGACGATCACCAGGGCATTCGGACTCGTCGGTATCGAGCCGAGGGCGACCAGTGCGAGCCCCTGGTATCTGGACATCGCGTCGACGGTCGTCTCGACCAGGGACGTGAGGCGGTCGCGCCAGGTATCGCCCGTCGGCTCGGGCACCGTGCCGAGCATGTGGTCGAGCATGGCGGCCATCAGATCGTCACGGTTCGCGACGTAGACGTAGAGCGAGGCCGCGCCGGTATCGAGGTCCTGCGCGACGCGGCGCATGGTGAGGGCGGCCGAACCGTCGCGGTCGAGGATGCGTAGGCCGGTTTCGATGATCACCGCACGGCTGAGGGGTGCCTTCGCGGGGCGGGCCCGGCGGCTGACGGGTGCAGCGCTCATGCCGGCGCCTCGCCGGTCCGCTCCGGCATAACCGCTGCGGCGGCTGTGTCGATGATTCGCTCCCTGCGCTCGCTCATATCCCGGAGCATACGCTGCGACGAACACTGTTTGACACGAACACTGTTCGCCTCGTAGGGTTCGAGGCTATCGAACAGCGTTCGTAACGATCCTCGTTCGCCCTCTTCCTCAGAATCACCTTCGACCCGAGGAATTCTCATGATTCTCATTACCGGAGGCCGCGGCGCGGTCGCCGCCGATCTCATGTCCCTGCTCCGCGCCGGCGGCTACGCCGTCCGCGTCGGTTCCCGCCGGCCCGAGCAGCTTCCCGCAGGAATATCCGCCGTCGCCTGCGACCTCCGGAACCCGGCCACCTTCACCGCCGCACTCGACGGCGTCACCTCGGTATTCCTGTATGCCGAATCCGAGCGCATCACCGAATTCGTCTCCGCTGCGACCGAAGCCGGAGTCGATCACATCGTGCTGCTGTCCTCGTCCGCAGTGCTCGATCCCGATGCTGTCACCAACCCGGTCGCGAAATCCCATCTCGACGCCGAACTCGGACTCGCCGACGCACCGATGACCGTCTCCGTACTGCGTCCCGGCGCCTTCGCGAGCAATGCCCGCGGGTGGTCGTTCGCGATCAAGGCCGACCGCCCGATCAGCCTCCCCTACCCGAATGCCTACACCGATCCGATCCACGAATTAGACGTCGCCGAGTGCGCTTATGCGCTACTGACGAAACCGGACCACCGCGGTCATGTCTACACCCTCACCGGCCCACAGACCTTGACGTTCACCGCACAGATCGACCTGATCGGCAAGATCACCGGCCGCACCGCAGTCATTGCCCACGTGACCCCCGACGCATGGAAACGGGAGATGGCCGAATTCATCCCCGCCCACTACGCCGACGGCCTCCTCGACTACTGGCGTCGCTGCGACGGCGTCCCCACCCCGATCACCGATACCGTTTCCACCCTCACCACCCACCCCGCCCGGCCCTTCACCACCTGGCTCGAAGACCACGCGTTCGAGTTCACCGGCTAGCTCGCCGCGAGTGATGCGCGACACCTCGTCGACCAAGGGCGGGTCGGATCACTGTCGGTGCGTGGTTGCGGTTCGTCGAGGGCCGGTTTCGGGTGCTCGGCACGCTCTATGCTGGACGCCGATAGTGTCCGGGAAGGAGGCGCGGGTGCGAAATGACCCGTCGACCGTGGGGATTGCGCCGGGCGATGGTCTGATCGCACGCTTCGGTGCGGTTGTCGTGTATCTCGCGGGCGAAACCCCTTCCACGGACCGGATACTCGGTGCGATCGAGGCCGTGGCGGATACGCGACACCCTGGGGCGGCGATCGCGCAGCGCCTGGCGGCGGTGGTTTTCGGCGGCAATTCCGAGCCGCCGCCGTTCGGCGTTATCGCGCCGACCGCCGACGGCACCGTGATTTTGCTGCGCGGACAGGTCAGCGCGCAGATCCAGGGCGCGCAAGGATCGCGGCGACTGTCCGGAGCCCGCGCGTTCACCTGGGTAGACGAAATCGTGCGCGAACCGGTACGGCGGATCGCGGTCGGCGCGGACACCGCCTTCCCGATACACGAACAGCCACGCACCGACCTGCGCGCAGGCATCGTCCCCGGCGGCGGTTTCGTCCTACGCATAGCCGCCCGCCGCATCGGAAAATCCGCAGCCACCCGAGCCCGCACCACCGGCACTCCGCCCGCCGCCGAACCCCCACCCACCGCTCCGGCCGGATTCGAAGCCCTGCGCGAGCCGACCGCGAAGTCCGAGGCCACCCCGACCGGCCAGCACATCGGCGCGCCCCACCCCGCCAGATCGGCACGGCTCGGCGCCACCGCCCGCCCGACGGGATCGCTGCGAGAGCCTCCCGCGCGGTCGACCGAACCCAACGAGCCCACCGAGAAGCGTCGCTCGGCAGAATCGGTGCACCCGCCCCGGTCTCCGCACAGATCCGCCGCCGAATTCGACGGGCCGACCGAGAAGCCAGGACCCACCGGATCCACACAATCCGGCCCGACCCCGCAACAATCCGCAGCCAAGCCCACCGCACACGACGAACCAACCGAGAAAGCAGGACCCACCGGATCCACACAATCCGGCCCGACCCCACAGCAAGCCATTGCCAACTCCGCCGAACCAGCCGAAAAGGCAGGACCTACCGGATCGACGGATTCCGACCGATCCTCACAGAGATCGGCAACGCGGGCCATGGGATTCGACGAGTCGACCGAGAGGACCGGACCCGCGGGATCGACGGCCGCTGCCCGGTCGGGCTCGGCATCATCGGAGGCGCAGCCCGATGATTCGGCACCATCCGGTCGATCCGGGCAGGCAGGCGCGGAGGAGATCGGCACCAAGGCCATGTCCGCTCGGGACCGGGAGGAGGCCGCCGGAACGCGGGCCGGAGTGACAGCGCAGCCGGAACCGATTGCGCTGCACAAGATTCTGGCGTTGCAGGGGGTAAGACCGCGACCCCTGCGACCGATCGGGGGCACGAACAACTCGGGGGTGGGGCAGCCCATCGGCACGCTGGTTCTCGCGGATGGCTCCGCGTATCCACTGGACCGGGCCTACGTTGTCGGCCGCAGCCCGATGATCGACGAGACGGTACGCGCGGCCACCGCCACTCCCCTCGCGGTCCCGCGCGACCGCCACGTCTCACGGGTGCACGCCTACGTCTCGGTCGACCGCGGCAAGGTCTACGTCCGCGACGCCGAGACCCCCGCAGGCACTTTCATCGCCGCCCCCGGCGCCGACGAATGGACCCGCATCGGCACCACCCCGACCGAACTGCACCCCGGTTGGAGCCTACGCATAGGCCAACGCATCCTCACCTACCGCACCGAGGACCCGACACAAGCCACCAGCAAACGCCGCCACTCCTGACCAGCGACACATCGTTCCGGGCTACCGCGTCAACGGTGATCGCGGCGGACGCGGCGAAGGAGTCGGCGGCGCTTGCCGATTCGCTGTGCGCCCAGTGCGGCGGCGACTCCCGCGGCGGCGGCGAGTACGGCGGTGACGGCGAGGGTGGTGATGGTGGGCGGGGTGTCGCGCAGAATCCAGGCGCCACCGGCGACGGCGGCGGCGAGAATGGCGGCACTGGCGGACAAGCCGATGATGTTGGCGAAGCCGCCGTGGCCGCGACGTAAGGTGCGGGTGTTGGACTCCAGGTAGGCGACGCCGAACAGGGCGAGGACCACGATCGCGGCCGCCGCCACCGTGTGTGTCGGGCGCCCGGTGGTGCGGAATTGGATTCGCTGCGTGGCGATTTCGTTTCCGCTGCGCGAGAGGGTGAGCTGGCCGTCGAGGCTGCCGGCCAGTACGTGCGAGTTGACCGGATCGGGCAGGGTGGCCACGCCACCGGGCCGCAGCGGAACCGGATCCCCGCCCACCCGCACGCCGAATACCTCCACCGTGAGCGCGGCGGAGTCGACATCGATTCCATTGACCTGCAACGGAATCGGATTCGACAGATCGATCTCGATCGGATTCGGCTCCGTCGGATCGACACCGGCGACGGTGACCGTGCCAGGTACCAGATCCCCTCCGGCGGTCGGCGCAGCCAATCCGATGACCGCAACCACACACGCAGCCACCGCGAGCAACACCCCGACCACGAACAACGGCCACGCAGCAGCAAAGGTAACGACATCGCGGATGGGTACCAGATCCCGCCGATCGACATCGGCCAACCGAACACCGTTGTCCTGCAGCCCATGCACCGGACGCACCCGCCCCATCGGCGGCCGAAAAGACGGTGGTGTACCCCGAGTTGCCCCGGCCGTCATCTCTGATGTCGACCATGCCGACGCATCCGGCTCAGCGGCGGGCCACCTAGCTTCGGGCAACCCTGGCGCACGCGGTTCCGACGCTGACGGCTCCGACACCGACCTCGGCCCTGTAGTCGCATCTCCCGGTGTAGGGCGTGGCGCGTGCGGCGCCCACTCGGACCGTGCACCCGGTGTCGGATCTCCGGCCCCGAGCAATGCCGCCCCTGCTGCGTGCGACTCCGCAACGGGCCGCGCCTCGGGTGTCGCGGCGCCCGACTGTTCAGAACCATCCGCGATTCCACCATGCCGTGGCACCGGCGCTATCGGCCCGCTCGCAACCGAATCCGAACCGTGTGGGCGGTCCGTCAGCGAGATTTCGGTTGGCGCCGCCGAAGGGGGAACCAGCCCAGATTCGGGTGCTGCGAACGGAGGAACGGTTGGAGCGGCGGTTACCGGAGGCCGCGGTCCGAAACCTGCGGGTGGCACGCCGGTGCGCTGTGTGACGGCGGCGTGTTCGAGCCCGACTCGCGGTCTCGGTGTCTGAACACCGGATCGCCCGGCGGCACGACTGCTTCCGGTCGCGGCGGCGACAATGGTGTCCGCACCGATGACCGGAATGCCCACGGGCGTAAGCCAATCGCCACCCCAGCACACAGCGGCAAACTCGGCGAGCGCGACCCCGAAGAGTTCGGCGGTATCGAACCGATCGGCCGGATCGGTCGCGAGGCCACGCATCACCACGTCGGCGATCGGCTCGGGGACGCCCGGTGCGACCTCGACGAGCGGTATGGGATTGCCGAAGGCGTGTGCGAAAAGCGTTGCCAGATGGTCTTCATTCGGCGGAAACGGCAGCACCCCGGACAGCAGCTGATACAGCATGGTCGCCAGCGCGTAGACATCGGTGGCGGGCGAAAGCGGCTGTCCACGTGCCTGTTCCGGCGCGATATAGGACGGAGTGCCGACGATCTCCCCGGTCCGGGTCACCAATGTCTCATCGCCGCCGACAATTTTGGCGATCCCGAAATCGGTCAGTTTTATCGCACCGCCGGTACCGAACATGAGATTCGACGGTTTGACGTCGCGGTGCAGAATCTGGTGGCGGTGCGCCGCTTCCAGACCAGCGGCACACGCCAGCCCGACCGCGACCGCGGTAGCCGCGTCGAATCCCTCCGTCGCGAACCGAGTGCCAACGGTCCCGCCGGGCAGGTACTCCAGCACCAACAGGCACAGCTCGTCGGCCTCGATATAGTCGAAAACCCGCACCACATGCGGATGATCGATGGCCGCGAGCAACCGCGCCTCGGCGACGAACCGACGCCGCACGTGCTCGTCGTGCGCGAACTGCGGTGGAATCTGTTTGATGGCAACCGGTCGCCCCAGCCGACGATGGGTACCCGCGAGCACCACGCCGCATCCGCCCCTGCCGACCTGCGCACCGATGTCATATGCGGGCAGCACGGCCCGCAATCGCCCGGTATCCGATGTCAAGATATCGCCCCATCCGCCGGCACGCGCTCGGTTTCCACATCGACGACTTCGTCGGCCTCTTCCGTCGGCGCGAGATCCCCGACTTCCGGTGTCGGCGAACAGTATCCGAGCAGGAAGCCGACCGCCGCCGCCACCCCGGCAACCGCAAGCCACAATCCGGTATCGGGAACCCACCACCGCAACACCGACGCGGTGAACCCGAATACCAATCCGATGCCGATTCCCGGCGCGAGTAGCCGCAACCCGCGCTGCCACCGGTTGGCGGACAGCCGATGCCGGGCGATCGCCAGCGCCGCATCGGCAATGGCCAGCAGCGTCAGCACCGCCAGCGCGATCCCGAACAGTCCGTATACCGAATACAGCGAGCCGCGCACGTCGGTGTCCAGCGGTATCGCGGCGACCCGTGTGCCGTCCTCGCCGATCACCGCCAAATCCGCGACGATCAGTCCGGTCGCCTGACCCTCGAGCCCGGTCAGATCGAGCCGATACCTCAGTTCCTCGGATCTTCCCGGTGCGATGGTCAATTCGACCGCGGTCGAGTACGAGAAGAAGGTCAGCCCGAGCACATGCCCGGCCAGGTCCACCCGCCGAATGCGCAGCGCCCCATCGGTGTTGTTGGTCAACGCGATAGCCATCCGAATGGTGCCGTTCGGTTGCAGTCGTAGCGGTTCGGTGGTGGAGGTGTCGGCGATATCGCGATCGTCGATGGTCGCCGACATGTCCACACCCTGCGGCTTGGCCGCGACCGGCGCCGCCGACAACCCGAGGAGCACGAGGGTGAACACACTGGGCAGCACAACAATTCGCGTCACCGCCGAGACGGGGACTCCCATCATGGTTCCCTCCGCGCGGGTAGGTGCGAGACGAGCCGATGCCCGTAGAACCAGGCACCGATCAACAGGAAGAACAGAATTACCGTCAATGTCGAAGTGGCGGAGCTGATCCGGCTGACCAGCACCACGTCCAGCGGCGCGGTGAGCGTGCGCCCGCAGCGCGCCGTCACCTCATATCGCCCGACGTCGATCGACGTCAACGCCAGCGGTGCCCGGAACCCGCCATCTGCGCCCGCGACGGTGTTCCCGACCGGTGTGTCCCCGACCAGCAGGCTGACCTGCGACCGTGGCTCGCACCCCGATCCAGCCGCGGTGACATCGTCACCCAGCCCGATCGCCGTTGGCGTGAGCTCGAGCGCGGCGGGTTGCGGAGCGATAGGCGGCGCCGGTGCCGCGGTGGCGGGCAGCGGCGGATCCGCGGGACGAGCGGTCGGCACAACCACCTCGGGCTGCTTATTCGACCGAGGTTCCGGCGGCCGTGGATCCTCCGGTAGCTGCCGCGGCGGCAGCACCGTGGTGGACGAATCCACGGGCGGCGCGGGCCTGACCGGCGGCTGTGGCGGCGGCGAGGTGATGGTGATCGGCGGCAGCACGATATCCGGCAGCCGCGGTTGTTCGGGACTGGAGGTCGGTCCCGAGCAGCCATCCGACGACCGCCCGGCACACGGATCAGTGGGCACCCGACTGCTCGTGGTCTGCGTCCCGGTTCCATCACTTGTCCCGGTTCCATCGCCTGTCCCGGTACCGTCGCGCGTCCCGGTACCGTCGCGCGTCCCGGTACCGTCGCGCGTCCCGGAACCGTCGCGCGTCCCGCCGCCGTCGGAATTGTCATTCGGCACCGAGGTGCTGGTCTGCGCCCCGGCCCCATTCCGCGTTCCTTGGTGCCCACCCGGCACGGGCGTTGTCGCAACCACCGACGAAGTCGGCTCGTCCGATGCCGGAACCCCGAAGGCCGATACCCGACCGAACCCGACCGCCACCAACAGCGCGGCCGAACAAAAAATACCCCACCGAATACGGGATTTCGCACGCCGGGACGCCACCTGCCGACGCTCTCCGCCGGCACGCGTCGGAATTGCCGCCAGCGTCCCCATCGCCCAAGCCTCAATCAGCGATTTGATCAGTAGCTATGGTAAGCCCGCACCCGCCGACGCGGAGCCTTCTCGCGGAGCCGGAACCCCGCGAAAACCGCTGGCTACCAGGCAGCGTCGCCGAGGTACCCGGCGGCAAACATTCACCCGAGTGTCCACGATCCGGCTCGGGAGGGACCGGAGCCCACAACCGCAATACGAGCATCCGTAATCAGGACAAAGGGTGGGTCCACGACAAAATTCGTGAGAAGAGGACAATATCCACCATGCACCGTAACGGGCCGACACAGGACATCGACGAGTCCGGATTGACCGTGACCCAGCCCAAGGAGCAGGCCGCGGGTGTGACCGCCGTGGCGGTCGCGCTCAAACGCGGGGTCGAGGAGATGGGCGTGCTGCGTACCGCGCGCACGCTGGCCCGCGTGAACCAGGTGCACGGCTTCGACTGCCCCGGCTGTGCCTGGCCCGAGCCGACGGGGCACCGCCGCCCGGCCGAATTCTGTGAGAACGGCGCCAAGGCCGTCGCCGAGGAGGCGACGCTGCGCACCGTCACCCCCGAATTCTTCACCGCGCACTCGATCGAGGAACTGGCGAGCAAATCCGGTTACTGGCTCGGCCAGCAAGGCCGCCTCACCCATCCGATGGTGCTGCGCCCCGGCGCGACCCATTACGCGCCCATCGAGTGGGACGACGCCTACCGACTCATTGTCGAGTACCTGCGCGCGCTGAGCTCCCCCGACGAGGCCCTGTTCTATACCTCGGGCCGCACCGCCAACGAGACCGCGTTCCTCTACCAATTGCTGGTCCGCAGCTTCGGCACGAACAATCTGCCGGACTGTTCGAATATGTGCCACGAATCCTCCGGCGCCGCGCTGACCAGCTCCATCGGCATCGGCAAGGGTTCGGTCTCGATCGACGACTTCGCCGAAGCGGATCTGATCATTGTCGCGGGTCAGAATCCGGGCACCAATCATCCGCGCATGCTCAGCGCGCTGGCGAGCGCGAAGGCCAACGGCGCCAAGGTCGTCGCGGTCAACCCGCTGCCGGAGACCGGACTGCTCGGCTTCCGCGACCCCCAGACGGTCAAGGGCTTCACCAGCGGTGTCGCCATTGCCGACGACTTCCTGCAGATCCGGCTCGGCGGCGATATGGCGCTGTTCCAAGGCCTGGGCAAAATGCTGTTCGAGGCCGAGGACCGCGCGCCGGGCACAGTGGTCGACCGCGAGTTCGTCGACGCGCGTTGTGCGGGTTTCGCCGAATACGAAAAGAATATGCGCGCCGTCGATCTCGCAACGGTACGGGACGCAACCGGCCTAACCGATGACGATCTGCAGCGCACCGCAACACTTTTGGCCGAATCGAAGAACATCATCATCTGCTGGGCGATGGGCCTGACCCAGCAGCGGCACGGCGTCGCCACCATCGAGGAGGCGACGAATCTGCTGTTGCTGCGCGGCATGATCGGTAAGCCCGGCGCGGGCGTATGCCCGGTGCGCGGCCACTCCAACGTCCAAGGCGACCGCACCATGGGCATCTGGGAGAAGATGCCCGAGACCTTCCTCGACGCGCTCGACCGCGAATTCGGCATCACCAGCCCGCGCAAACACGGCTACGACACCGTCGATGCCATCCGCGCCATGCGCGCGGGTAGGGCGCGGGTGTTCTTCGGCATGGGCGGCAATTTCGTCTCCGCCACCCCCGATACCGAAGTCACCGAGGCCGCGCTGCGCAGTTGCGCGCTGACCGTGCACGTCTCCACCAAACTCAACCGCAGCCACATCGTGCACGGTGCGACCGCACTCATCCTGCCCACCCTCGGCCGCACCGATCTCGATCTGCGGGGCGGCACCAAACAGCAAGTGTCGGTGGAGGATTCGATGTCCATGGTGCACCTGTCCACTGGTCGGCTGAAGCCGGTCAGCGAGTACCTGCGCAGTGAGGTCACCATCGTCTGCGAACTCGCCCAGGCCCTGCTCGGCGCCGATCACCCGGTGCCGTGGGCGCAATACCAGCAGGACTACGACAAGATCCGCGATGCGATCGCCCGCGTCGTGCCCGGCTGCGCCGACTACAACCAGCGGGTGCGCGACCGCAACGGCTTCGTCCTGCCGCACCCACCGCGCGATTCCCGCGAATTCCGCACCGCCAGCGGCAAAGCCAATTTCGCGGTGAACGAACTGACCTGGGTACCGGTCCCCGAGGGCCGGCTGATCCTGCAGACCCTGCGTAGCCACGACCAGTACAACACCACCATCTACGGCCTGGACGACCGCTACCGCGGCGTGCACGGCGGCCGCAAGGTGGTCCTGATGAATATCGACGACATCACCGAATTCGGTTTCGTGGACGGTGATCTGGTGGATCTGATCTCCGAATGGACCGACGGCACCGAACGCAAGGTAACCGGCTTCCGCATCGTCGAATACTCGACCCCACGCGGCAACGCCGCCGCCTACTATCCCGAGACCAATCCCCTGGTTCCGCTGGATCACGTGGCGGCACGGTCGAATACGCCGGTATCCAAGGCCGTGACGATCCGGGTGGAGCCACACGTCCACGGCAGCGAGGCGCAGTCGTGAGTGAGCGAAGCGAGCGAACCATGTCACAGTGCGCCCTGCGCACGACGGAGCCGAGCGGCAGCGAGGCGCAGTCGTGAGCAGAGTGACCGCGCGCCGCAAGACGCATCGCGTCTCCCCCAGCGGCGTGATCGAACGCCCGGATTCCGTTGCGGTGGAAGAACCGTTGGAACTGCGCCTCAACGGCCAATCACTCACCGTCACCATGCGTACACCGGGCAACGATATCGAACTGGTGCACGGCTTCCTCCTGGGCGAGGACATCATTCACACCGCCGAGGACGTGGTGAGCGCCCGCTACTGCGCGGGCACCGACGACAACGGCCACAACACCTACAACGTCCTCGATGTCCACCTGCGCAACCCGATCCCGGTGCGCAGCCGCAACTTCCTCACCACCGGCGCATGCGGTCTCTGCGGTAAAACCGCACTCGACGAGGTCCGCACCCGCACCAGATTCCCGCTCCCGACCACCTCGACCACCGTGGACACCGAAACCCTCGCCGCCATGCCCGACCGATTACGCACCCGCCAAACGGTTTTCGACGCCACCGGCGGCCTGCACGCTGCGGGACTGTTCACCACCGACGGCACCCCACTCGCCGTGCGCGAGGACATCGGCCGACACAACGCCGTCGACAAAGTCCTCGGCTGGGCGGTTCTCGAAAACCGGATCCCCGCAAACGATCTCGTGCTCATTGTCAGCGGCCGGGCCTCCTTCGAACTCGTCCAGAAGGCCGTGATGGCGGGCATCCCGATGCTCGGCGCCGTCTCCGCCCCCAGCTCATTGGCCATCGATCTGGCCGTCGAATCCGGCCTCACCCTGGTCGGCTTCCTGCGCGGCGACACCATGAACATCTATTCCCGCGCCGACCGGCTGACCATCACCGACGAGGTCGCCGCCTATTGATCGTGACCCGAGGTCCGACTTACGGTTGCAGCACCAGATCCCTGGTTCGGCGACGAACGGAGAGACCGATGCGGATCACGGTAGATGGCAAATCCGGCGGGCTACGGGTCCGGATGCGGTTCGAACAGCAGCGCAATCGCTGGCTCGCGGTGCGAATCATATTGGCGGTATCGGCATTTCAGGGCGCGGTCGTCGGACTGTGGGCGGTCTTCGCGCCGCACTCCTGGTACACCAGCTTTCCGGGTTTCGGCATGCAGTGGATCTCTGCGGACGGCCCCTACAACCACCATCTGGCCTTCGATGTCGGCTCGTTCTTCCTGGCGCTGACCGCGGTGACCCTGGCCGCGCTATTCCTCGGCGGCAGTGCGCTTGCCCAGGTCGCGGGCCTGGGCTGGCTGGTATTCGGCCTTCCGCACCTGCTTTATCACGCCTTCCACAAACCCGCCGCCATGGGCGGGGCCAGCTTCACCCTCAGCGTCATCGGTGCGGCGCTGATCGTCGCGCTCGGCCTGGCCCTGCTCCTGGTCACCCCGCGCGGGCCGCAGCTGCGTGATCCCGACCCGATCACCTTCCATCTTCCGCGCCGCCGTACCACCAGGTAGACCCCCGAAACAGCAACGCCCCACAGCGCATGCTGTGGGGCGTTCTCCGTGCGAACTGGGCGTTCAGGACGCGTGCCAACCTCCGACCTCGGTCAAATGGTCGAGGGCCCGCACAACGGCCGGTGCGCACAGGTGTCCGTCGTCCGGCCCGAGCCACGCCATCTCGGCGATCTCCGCCGCCGGAGCCGGCGTGCCGTGACCGGGCGCGCGGAAGCAGTGCATCTCGACCAGTGTTCCGGGACGCCCGTGGGCGGGGGCCGTAATGGTCACCACGGGCGTGATCCGGTGCGCCTCCAATTCGACGCCGACTTCCTCGCGAACCTCCCGAACGAGCGCTCCCGCCAAGGTTTCTCCGGATTCGGGCTTGCCGCCCGGTAGATAGAAGGCGTCGCGTCCCTCGGTCCGGACCGCGAGCAAGCGGCCGTTCTCGACGCACAGCCACGCCACCGACGTGAGCGTTCGTTCCCCGATCATGGTCCGGCTGACCCTTTCGAGCGACCTGCACGCAATCGCTATGGACGACGTGTCAGTCCTTCAGCGCTTCGAGCAACGCCGCACGCTGGCGGGCGCCGAGTCCACCGATGCGGCGGTCCTCGGGGATTTCCGCCTGGTCCATCAGCTTGGCAGCCTTGACCGGTCCGACCCCGGGCAGCGCCTTGATCACGGCAGCGACCTTGGTCTTCTTGACCAGGTCGTCGCTGTCCGCCTTCTTCAACAGGTCTGCAACCGAAACCTTGCCGGCCTTCACCTTGCCGATCAGTTCGGAGCGCGCCTTGCGGACCGCAGCCGCCTTGGCCAACGCCTCAGTGCGCTGTTCCGCGGTCATGGTAGGCAGTGCCATGTCTCCTCCGCTTTCACTCGTCACTCGAACATCTGGTTGACTCGAACATCTGGTTGACCGGACCGAGTAAACAGCACGACGAGCACCGCGCCAGCTCGACACACCGGGTTCGAACAGCGGGAAATAGCGACAAGTTTTCCGAACCGCCCCGGCCCCACCGGGCAACAGACCCATGCGGACCAGCGAAAAGGACAAAAGGAATCCGGTCATGAACCCGTTGCATCGGTCGATCGCCACTCGATGGCGTTCAGCGAGGTCGCCGGCGGGCTGCACATACGGCGGCTGGACCGAGGCGATGTGGCGACTCCGGACCCGCCAGGCGCGCCACGGTACGGCGAATTCCGGCCCCCGTAAAAAGGGGCCGTGGGGGCGATAACACATGGCGGGGCAATGACGACACCTAAAGCAGACGCACAAGTGCGGGACAAAGGTTCAACGGCGAACCAGGGAATCAACGGCGATTCCGAGTCCGGGCGCGATCGGGTGGCACAGTGATGTGACAAGCGGTCGTCACCGTATCCCACATCGCTAGCGCGCCAACGAGATAACCGACAGGCACCGATCGCTGGCTGTCGATATGCGGACCGGCGGGCGGGTCGGCGGCGATGGACTGCCAGAACTCGACCGATGCCTGCTCGAAGGCGATGCCGAACCGCACGATCGCCGCGGCGGTGCCGCGCAGGGGTTCCGCGGCGGCTGTGAACTGTTCGAGCAGCTTCCGGTGGGCGTCGCGGTGCCGCCGCGCCAGCGCGACGATGTTCCCCGGTGCGGTCAGCGGCCCGAAGAACAACTTCAACAGTGCCGGGTCGCGGACCTCGGGAAATTCGGCGCCGACGGCGGCGAGCCATTCGCGCAGCGCCGTCTTGCCGGGTTCGGCGATCGCGAACCGGCGCCGCCTCCGGCCACCCTCCTCTCGCTCCTCCTCGACGAATCCGCCCGTCGCGAGCCGGGCCGGTTCGCTGTAGAGCTGCGAGTGCGGGAAAGTCCAGAAATGCCCGATGCTCTCGGCCACCAGTTGTTTGAGCTCGTACGGCGTCTTCGGCCCTGTTCCGGCCAGCAGGCCCGGCACACAGCGGCTCATACCGCGCACGCGGGAATCACGCATGCCGATGCTCGTCACAGAAATTCCACCATCGAACCCCGCCCACATGGCTGTGCGCACCGAGGCCGCGCCGAGCCAGTCGCCACCCGCTGATGTTCGCCGCCGGCGCGGTGATCGCGGCGGACTGCCTGGCGGTGGTGCTGGCCAACTACCGCGACTCCCCCGCCTGAGGCACTACACCGGTGGGAGGTAGGCCACCTGGATCATCTCGTTGCCGCCTCGGGTCACGAGTGTGCCGCGCCCCGCGGGCAGCTTCGTCGACCGGATATCGCCGATGATCTTGCCCTCGTCCTTGGGAGCGCTCATCATCAGCGCGTCGACGGACAGATCCTTCATTCCGCCGAGCACCTTGTCGTACAGTGCGCGCGAGGCGCCGCCGGAGCGACGGGCCACGATCAGATGCATTCCGACATCGCGCGCCTGCGGCAGGAATTCCAGCAGCGGCGCCAGCGGATTCTCCGCCGTGGCGACCATGTCGTAGTCGTCGACGACGATGTAGATCTCCGGCCCGCTCCACCAGCTGCGCTCGCGCAGCTCCTTCGGGGTGATATCCGAGCCGGGAATCCGTTTGGACAGATAGCCCGCCACCTCTTTGATCATGCCGACCGAGGTCTGCGACGATGTCGAATATCCGGCCAGCTGCTCCCCTTCGATGACCCCGAGCATGGTGCGCCGGTAATCGATGAGGATGACCCGCGCCTGCTTCGCATTCGCATTCTCGACCACCCCCATGACGATATTGCGCAGCATCGTCGTCTTCCCGCATTCGACATCGGCGAACACCATGAGGTGCGGCTGCGCGCCGAAATCCAGGACCACCGGCTGCAATTCGGATTCGTCGATTCCGACGACGACGCGGGTCGGCCCGAGCTCGATGCGCTGACGGCGGGCGGTTTCCATTACCTGTTCGCGCGGAATCTCCATCGGGAGCATGCGCACCTGCGGGGCCCGCCTGCTGCCGTAGAGCTCATTCAACTGCCGTTTGGCCTCGCCCACGCCCTCCGAGAGCGTTTGCGCGTCGGAGTCGGAATCCAGCCGGGGCAGCGCGATCAGCATATGCAGGCTGTCGGGTGTCAGTCCGCGGCCCGGACGGCTCACCGGGACGAGTACGGCTGTGCGGCGGTCCATTTCGGAATCACTCGGATCACCGAGTCGCAATTCGAGGCGAGTACCGATGAGGTCCCTGACGACAGGCCGGATCTCGGCCCAGCGGCCGGCGGCGAGCATGAGATGGATGCCGTAGGACAAACCGCGAGCGGCCAGTGTATTGAAGGCCGGTTCGAGTATGTCGAATTCGTCCCGGATGGTCGCCCACCCGTCCACCACGAGGAACACATCGCCGAACAGATCCTCCGACAGCGGATCGGCCGCACGTTCGGCCTCCGGGAGCTGGGCGAGATAGGCCTTGCGCTTGCGGAATTCGGCGATCGACTCGATGCCGAGCGCGCGGAAACGCTCTTCACGCTGATGCAAAAGCGTATTCATCTCGGCGATGGTGCGCCGGACCCGATCGACCTCCAACCGGCCGGCCACCGAACCGACATGTGGCACATCGGCGAGACCGGACAGCGTGCCACCGCCGAAGTCCAGGCAGTAGAACTGGATCTGTTCGGGGGTGTGGGTGGCCGCGGCCGCCATGATGACGGTGCGCAGCGCGGTGGATTTGCCCGACTGCGGTCCGCCGACCACGGCCAGATTGCCCTGTGCGCCGGCCAAATCGATCATCAGTACGTCACGACGCTGCTCGTAGGGCTTGTCGATGACACCGATCGGCATCCAGAGCTGACCGTGCCGGTTGACCGGCGACTTCCAATCCGGATCGGGGAGCAACATATCCACCGAGGGCGATTCGTCCAGCGGCGGCAGCCACACCTCGTGCGCCGGCCGTCCGTGCCCATTCAGGCGTGCGACAACTACCTGAAGCAGGGTCGCCGGGACACCGCCCTCCCCCTGCCCGCCGCTCGGCTCCGGCAGCTCCGCATCGACGGCACCGGGCGGGGGTGGCAGGGCCGGAAGCCCGCGCGGCCCGGCACTTTCCCGGTGGGCCGGCTGCTCGGGTGCCTCGACCTCCGATGCGGTGAAGATCAATGGCACCTGTCCGCCGATTTCCCGGCCGCCGACCTGCTGGCCACCCTGCGGCGAGACATACGGTCCCGAGACGTAGGCCGCGTTGAAGCGCAGCGGATCATCCGCGTCACTCTTGAGATAGGCCGAACCGGGCACGCTGGGCAGGTGGTAGGCATCGGTGATACCGAGCACCGCGCGGGACTCGTTGGCCGAGAAGGTACGCAGACCGATGCGGTAGGACAGGTGACTGTCCAGTCCGCGCATCTTGTTCTCCTCGAGCCGCTGCGAGGCGAGCAGCAGATGCACCCGCAGCGAGCGGCCGAGGCGGCCGATCATCACGAACAGATCGGCGAAATCCGGCTTCTGCGACAGCAATTCGGAGAACTCGTCGACTACGACGAACAGTGCGGGCAACGGATCGAGCTGAGCGCCCGCGACGCGCGCCTTCTCGTATTCGGTGACATTGGCGAAATTACCCGCCGAGCGCAGCAGTTCCTGACGGCGGTTCATCTCGCCGGACAGCGCGTCCTTCATGCGGTCGACCATCGAGAGTTCGTCCTCGAGGTTGGTGATGACCGCGGCGACATGTGGCAGCGAGTCCAGGCCGAGAAAGGTCGCCCCACCCTTGAAGTCGACCAGGACCAGATTCAGTAGATCCGGAGAATGCGAGGTCACCAGCGACAGCACCAGGGTGCGCAGGAACTCCGACTTACCGGAACCGGTTGCGCCGATGCACAATCCGTGCGGTCCCATACCGTTCTCGGCGGACTCCTTGATATCGAGTTCGACCGGAGTGCCGTCCGGGGTTACCCCGATCGGCACCCGCAGGCGCTCGCGGTCGCTGCGCGAACGCCACACCACCGCCGGATTGATCTGCGCGGCATCGGGAATCTTCAACAGCGACATCAAACCCGCCACCGCGCGGGTTTCGTCGCCGAGACTCATCATCTGCGCCGCGGTCGCGATCCGGTAGCGAGACAGAGCTCGGGCCAGGGCAGCGGCCTCAGGTACCGTGACGGAATCCGCGGTGGCGAATTTCTCGATACCCGCAGCCGATTTGGCGGCCACCATGCCATCACCGACGACCAGTTGCAGTCCGCGGCGCACGGCGAGCCCGGTTTGTGGCGCGGTGAGGTCGAGCACGGTGACCGAGTCCAGACCCGAGTCACTGACGATACGTTCGCGACCGCTGACGAATCCGTCGTCGATGATGACCAGCAGATGGACGCGTCCCGCCGTCGGTTGCGCATTGCGCATGAAACGGCCGCGTTCGATCAGTTCGGCGGACATGGCGGTTTCGAGTTCGGCCAGCGACTGGTACATCATGCGCCGCGAGCCGAGTCCGTCCCGGTCGACCGGATGTTGCAGGTGCGGTAGCCATTTGGCCCAGGACCAGGCCTCACTGTCGGGGTCGGCGCAGATGATCGCCACCGCGGTGTGATCGGGACCGTGTGTGGTGGCGAACTCCATCAGCATCGACCGGACCAGCATTCTGGCCTCCGCGGCAGCACCTTCGATATTGATCGCGGGGAAGGCGCGCAGCGAGATCGCGGTGGGCAGGTTGTGCACCACCGAATGGGTGCGGACGAACCGGCGCAACGCCACGGTCGATACCGGTTCCAGATCCTCCAGCGGACCGGTCTCGGGACGGGCGAGTTTGGTCGCGAGCCGGTGGCTGCCGGAACCGACGCGCACATGCCCGAAGTCCGGGTCACTGGGCCGGCGTTCCCACATCCGGCGGGTTCCGGCGATCGATTGCAGATCCGCCGGCTCCGGATGACTCCAGATCAGCGCGGCCAGCTGGGACTTACCGGTCTCCCGCACATCCGCGCGCACCTGGGCGAGGTAGCGGAAATAGTCCTTGCGCTCCTCGTTGAGTTCGGCGGCCTTCTTCGTCCCGCCGCCACCCCGGAAACCCGCCACCATGCCGACCATCGACATGAGCATCATCATCGGGAACATCATCATGAACGGATTGGCCAGCAGGTTGCGGCCCATCATGACCATCATCGCGATCATGCCGACCACCGCGACCACCATGACCACCGGCATGAGCTTCATCAGCAGCCCGGTCGGCACCGGCCGCGGGATCTCCGGCGGTGCCGACAGTGCGACCTCACCACCCGGCGGGCGAGGCGACGCGATACGCGGGCGGCGCACAAATCCTTCGGTAACCATGTCCTACAGTCCTTCTCGGTCTTCTTCCGCCGGATCGACACGATTGCGTCGTCCACGGAACGGAATCGACAGCGCGAAGCCGATGGCGAGCAGCGCCAGCAGAACCAGCGTCCCGATGACCGCGACCCGGCCCGGCACCGGATCGACATACGGCGGTGGCGCCGGTGCCGGCAGCGCTCGCGCCGCATCGACGCCGGCGGCGATCGGCTGTGCGGGCAGTTGTGCGGTGAGCGCGGCGAGCGGGTCGATCAGCCCGGCGCCGAGCCGGTCATCTCGGCCCTGGCCGGGTTGCATCGCCGTGCGGGTGATCCGATCCATCACCTGCTGGGCCGACAGCTGCGGGAATCTGGCCCGCACCAATGCCGCCAGCCCGGAAACGTAGGCGCTGGAAAAGCTTGTGCCGTTGATGGATCCGGTGCCGTCGCTGGTCTGCACGGAGTCGACCACACCGGCCGCACCCGGTTTGCTGTCGAGCGAAACGATCCCCCGGCCGGGTGCCGCGACACCGACCCAGGGGCCGTGGATGGAGAAGTCCGATGGCTTCCCATCGGCGTCCACCGAGGCGACCGACAGTACATAGGGGGTGAACCAGGCCGGGCTCACCACCGTCTTCACCGCACCCCAGCCGGTGCCGTCGTTCTGCGCGGCGCATGCCCCGCCCTGCTGGATATTGCCGGCGGCGGTCACCACCACCACATTGCGGTCGTAGGCGTATTTCACCGCGGCGCCGAGTGCCGCATCGGCGGGACCAGATCCGCCTGCGGCACAGGCGACTTCGGAGATATTGAGCACGGTCGCGCCCATATCGACCGCGCGGACGACGGATGCGGCCAGGGTCATCACATTGCCGTAACCGGCCGAGGCGATCTTGCCCGGTTCGTCGCCGCGACCTCGATCCTTTGCTTCGAAGGCCAGGCTCAACTGCCGGATCGCGAGGATCTCCGCATCCGGTGCGACCCCGGCGAATCCGTCCTCCGGGCTGGGTTGAGCGGCGATCAGGCCGGCCACCAGGGTGCCGTGGCCGTCGCAGTCGTCGGTGCCATCCGAATTCGACACGAAGTCCCCGCCCGGCTGCACGGCGCGCAGGCGTGGGTGGCGCCGCACGCCGGTGTCGATCACCGCGACCTTCTGGCCGGCACCGCGGCTGAACTGCCAGGCGGCGGGCAGGTCGAGCAGCCGCTGTGGTTGCGGCGGATCACGCGGTGGGGCGCCGGCGAGTTGTGGTTCGGCGCAGACCGAGCGCTGTTCGGTGGCCTCGGGTGGTCCGCCCGCACTGGCCGCTATCGCCGCACCGAGCGCACCGCCATCGATGACGGGCGGCCCGACGGCGAAGGCCGGAGCGGGAAACCCGATCGTGGCGAGAGCGAGCAGCAGTATCGCTCCGGCCAGCCTCAGCACAAGTCGCATGCGGGAACCTCTGGTCACAGATTCCGAGCGGCCGAGTAGAGATCCATGATCCACAGCGCCAGCGGGATGATAGTGACGATCAAGAGATATTCGAAGATCTCGCCGGCCCTGCGGACCACCGGCGAGAACTCGGTGTGCGGTGCGATGACACCGAAGGCGATCATCGCCGCCGAGACCGCCAGCACGATCGCGGCGATCGGCACCAGATACGACGATTGCCCGAGCCCGGCGGTGACGAGCGCCGCGAGCAGTGTGACGGCGCCGCCGACGATCAGCGTCCCGGCCTGGACCAGGTCCGCGAACGATCGCCCGCGCAGGCACAGGATCAGTCCGACGACGACCGCGAGCGCGACACCCTGCCATCGCGCGGTCCCCAGCTGATCGGCGGCGAGCACCGCGGCGAGAAAGGCCGCGAGCGTGCTGGCGAGCAACTGACCGGATTGATAGTGGTTGGCGGCGTTGGCCCGTAGTTCGAGGCCCGCCGCCGACGGCAGCGCGGTCGCGCCGATGGCGCCGATATCGGCGATTGTCGGCCGCGGTTCGTGATCGGCCGGGTCGATCGCGCCGCCCGCGGTCGGAACCGGCGGCACCGGCAGCCGCGCGGCACCGACCGCGAGCCGTGGTGCCATGGTGATGACGATCAGTGCCGCAACAAGTACCCCGGCGGCGATCTTCGGTGTGCCGGCGTCCCACACCAGGCGAACCAGCGCCGCGAATCCGCCGAACAGTACGAAGGTGGTCACCGTCGCGCACAGCATGGCGCCGACACCGGTGACGCTGTAGGCGATCACGGCGACGAACAGTGCTGTGGCACAAGCCAGCAGCAGATGCGGACTGCCGAGATCACCCGGCACGAACAGGGCCGCCGATGCGGCGCACAGCAGTGTCGCGAACAGCGACAGCATCATCGCGGTCACCTGGGCCGCGTACTGGCGGATCGCGATCACCGCCGCGACGACGGCGGCGATACCGGCGCCGAGCGGGAGAAATCCGAGAAAGCCACTGGTACCGTCCTGTTTGGCCACCACCAGCAGCCCGATCGCCGCCAATATCCCGGCCAGCGCGGTCATCAGCCCCGTCCAGCGGGCCGCGACCGGTGACCAACCGCGGAACGACTCCGTGGTCAGCCGGGACACCGCGTCGATGACATCGTCGAACAGCGCCGGGGATTCCTTCGCCGTCACCGAGCGCAGCACGAGCAGTTCACCATCGAAAATCTGTGCGTCGGTCAAGGTTTGGTTCGGCGGGATCGGATCGTGCCCAACCCTGGCAAGAGTCCAGTGCTCGGTGCGCAGCGGGGCGCCCTCGTCATCTGGGGCGAGATCCGGTGTGCGAGATTCGATCAGTCCGACCACATCGGTGATGAACGCGGCGATCGGAACGGTCGCGGGCAACCCCATGTCCAGCTGGGTATTTCCACCGATGATCGAAACACGGCACAATTCCGGAACCGCGGCTCCCACGCTCCCGGTCGAAGGCTCGCTCACGAGTCTGCAGGCTCCTCAATCACGCTCTCGAGCTGGATAAGGCCCTCAATCTACACCTGCGCCTGTCGTATGCTGAGCAAATCTCGTCCGCATCGCACGCTTTGGGGGCTCTCCCGTATGACTGACAATCGCCAAGCACAACGCGCTTTCGACGCCGGCGTATTGTCGTTGGGCCTTACCATCGACGGCCAGGAATCCACCCGTAACCTGGAATATGCCCAGCTCGCGTTCACCCGGGCAACCGAATGGGACCCCGAGATGTGCGATGCGTGGCTGGGCCGCGCGGCGGCCGGGGAGGTCACCCGCGAGGTCATTTTCAACCTCTACAAAACAAGTTCGACTTCCCTGTTCCGGGAACAACGCCGTCTCGGTTTGCGTCCCCGCGAGCTCGCCGGCCGCTTCGTGATAGGCCAGTACATCGACTATCCGCTCGCAAGTTTCGTCGAGATCGCGTTGGCACAGGCGGCGACGTTGATCGCCGACGGCGACTACGACGAAGCCGAGCGGGTACTCGACGACCTCGCCCGGCATCGCAAATCTCAACTGTCACAAGAGGATCGCTCGGCCGACGACCGCATCTGCGCATATGTCCGCGGCTCGCTGCACTATCAGACCCAGCGCTGGTCCGATGTGATGACGGTACTGGCCGGCTCCGCGGAGTGGGACGACCCCTATATGGCCGCGGCCGCACATGTGATGGTCGGCACCGCCTGCGCCCAGCTGGGACTGTTCGGCGAGGCCATCCGCCGTATGGAGCAGGCCGAGCAGGGCCCGATCCCCGCCGCCGCGGTCTCCGCTCGATTCTGCCGCGGCCTGTGCCTGCGCGAAACGGGACATGAGACCGAGGCACAGGCATTGTTCGAGAAGGTGTTCTCCGAGGCTCCGGATTTCGAGGCCAATGCGCAGGCGATGCGGGACCGCAGGTATCGCATCACGACCACCACCCAGGAACGGATCGACGCTCGCACCAACCGATGGGATCCGTCCTCGGCACCGTCGGCCGAGCAGATCGATCGCGAGGAGCGCGACGACAAGGCCAAGCTGATTCTCGATGCCGCGCGCACGGAACTCGACGAACAGATCGGCCTGGCAGCGGTCAAGACCCAGGTGGCCAAACTGCAGGCCACCGCACAGCTGGCGAAGATCCGCGCCGGTAAGGGGATGGCCAGCGCGCCGCGCGGCCAGCATCTGGCCTTCACCGGCCCGCCCGGAACCGGCAAGACGACGGTCGCCCGGGTGGTCGCCAAGATCTATTGCGGGCTCGGCCTCTTGAAGAGCGACTCGCTGGTGGAGGCCAAGCGCGCCGACTTCGTCGGCGAGCATCTGGGCAGCACGGCGATCAAGACATCCAAGCTGATCGACAGCGCGATGGACGGTGTGCTGTTCATCGACGAGGCCTACACCCTGGTGCAGTCCGGTCTGCAGGGCGGCGACGCCTTCGGACGTGAGGCGATCGATACCCTGCTGGCCCGTATGGAGGACGATCGGGACCGCCTGGTGGTCATCATCGCCGGATACGACGGCGAGATCGATCGGCTGCTGGCGGCCAACGACGGTCTCGCCTCCCGGTTCGCCAAGCGGGTGAAGTTCGATTCCTACACACCGGACGAACTGGGCGAGATCGGGGAATACATTGCGCGCAAACGAGATTCGTCGATCACCGATGAGGCGCTCGACCTACTGGTCGAGGCGTGCACCGAGCTGTACAACCGCCAGAGTACCGACCAGAACGGCCAACCGCGCCGCGGCATCGACCTGGTCGGCAACGGACGTTTCATCCGCAACCTCATCGAATCGGCCGAGGAGGAGCGCGAATTCCGACTGGCCAATGACGAGACCCTGGACCTGACCGATATCGACGAGGCGGTCCTGATGCGCATCGAGGCGGATGATATGCGCAACGCACTCGCGAATATTCTGGACTAGCAGGGTAGTCGGCGCCGTTGCTGGGACCTCACAAAGTGTCGTGGCTCACCAGGGCCTGCTGGGCGGACAGGGTCGGCCCGGGAACCAGCTGACCGACGATCGGCCACGGGGCCGGCAGCGGCTTGTCCGCCAAACCGAGGATCTTCGCCGTTTCGGCGTCGGGGATGCCATAGCGAACACCGTTGTCGCCCACATAGAACAGCGTGCCGCGACGCTCGCTGTCGGAACCGATCGCGACGGCTTGAATGAACTCCCCGGTGCTCGGGGGGATGAAGGCGGCATCGAGGCGGTCACCGATACCATCGGCGGTGGTGAGCTCGACCGGAACCGACGACTTCGCCAGTGGCAACTCACGTCCCGCGAGCACCGTCACCACCGCCCCCTCCCCCGCGGCATTCGCCGACCAGGACACACATCCGACCGGCGCCTTCTCGGCGGAGACGATAACGGGCGTTTGTTTCGGGAAGTGGTCGACCGGAAGCACCGTGAGCAGTGGAACGCCGACCAGCCGATCCGGCGGCACGGTCGTGATCTCGCTCATTCCCTGGGAATTCGCGTTGCGGATCATCTCGGCGGCAAACGGCGACACCCGCTGTACCCCGGCGGAGAGCACGACATACAGCGCATCGGAATCGACCCCGCGCACCCGGATGACACCACCGACCGGAACATCGGACAACCGGCCCGGACCGTGCTCACCGATTCGGTCGATCGGCGGGGGCGGGGTCAAGGCCGGTACCTCGATAGTGGCATTCAGCAGACCGGCACTGATCGGCCTCGGCGCAACGTTGCCCGCCCCGAGTGCCCTGGCCACGATCGAATCCTTCAGGTCGACCTCGGCACGTTTGCCGTCGAAGATCAGGAAGGTCTTTCCGTCCCGGGTCGCCAGGAGTGCCTGTGCCGGATTCAGCGGCCGGGCAGCGGTTTCCGCGGAGGTGTCGAGTCCACCGGCGATCACGGTCGATTCCGCGCCCGAGGCCCCGGTGGCACTGCCCGCCGACGACAACGGCACGGCATCGCAGAGCGTCCAGGTCGGCCGGTTGCCCGCCGAGGATCCGGGCAGCGTCGCCGGGGCGCCCGGGATCCCGAGCAACGGACCGCGCGGCATACTGGCGAGTTTGGACTCTTTCACCGAGGTCGGCGTCTCGTTGCTCTGGGTGATCAATCGGGCCGAAGCCAGATTCAATACCGGATGCAACGTGTTGTCGACGACCGCGTACAGCGCGCCGCTGTCCTTGGCCATCACGATCTTCGCGTCGCCGATGGAACCCTGCGGACGCAGGAACGACAGGATCGCCGCGCCCGCGATGATCAGGATGCCGAGTACCGTGCTGACGATCAGCGAGCGCGACTGCGACCGCATCGGATCGTGCAGCATGCGGACGTCACGGCGCACCAGCGCGTGCTCATAGCGGCGCAACAGGAACCGGTATCCGTTGACCTGGGCACGTGTAGTCAACTGGGCCGGCACGATTCCTCCGAAACAGATCTGGGGGGACGAGGGGGTATACCCACCTGAGGTGACTACAGTAGCGAAGCCACCGACGTTCGGTCCATGATGAGCGCATGGCGACGACGACTGCCGGCCCCGCGGCGCAACACGCTGCCCCACCGCTGAGTTCACCGCAATTCTGGTTGTTCCGGGTGTTACCGCTACGCCTGGTGGTTCCCGTACTCCTGGTCGCGATCGCCGTCGCCTTCGCGGTAGTCGCCTGTGGCGCACCCTGGTACGCGGCAGCCGCCGGTGGTATGGCGGTCACACTGATCGGGCTTGTGCGGGTGCGCGGCACCTGTGCGGCGGCGTCCCTCGCGGACGCATTCGCTTTCCGCTGGCATTCCCAGCGTTGGGGATCCGACACCCAGCACACCCCGTTCGACGTACCGGTTCTCGACGGCGGGAGTTACGGTATGCGCTGGGACGGTGCCCGGTTGATCACCATGTTGCGCATCGACGCGCCGCCGCAGAATGTGACACTGCTGAGCCCGAGCGGCCTGAATACCGGCGAGATGGTGCCACTGCCCGAAATCGCTCGCTGCCTGAGCCAATTCGATATCGACCTCGACTCGATCGACGTGATCACCACCGGTTCGCGCACTTCCGATGCCGGCCGGGTGGCCCAGCTGTACGAGCAGATCCTGGGCCCGCTGCCCGCGGTCGCGCACCGCACGGCATGGGTGGTGCTGCGGTTCGACCCGCTGGCCAATGCGCCCGCGATCGACCGTCGCGGCGGCGGCCCGGCCGGCACATTGCGGTCCGCGATCGTCGCGACCCGGCGCGTGACCAACCGCCTCGCGGCCCGCGATCTGACGGTGTCGGTGTTGTCGGCGACCGAGATCACCGCGGCCGTGCACCAGCTCACCCTCAATGCCGACCTCACCCGGCTCGACGAGACCTCGCACAGCGTCGAGCACAACGGAATCCATTCCGCCACCTACCGTATGACTCCCGAAGCGCTCGGCCCACGCGGACTGGCGGAGGTATGGGCGACCCCGAGTCTGGCGACCACCGTCACCCTGCGGCTACGTCGCGCCACCGGCACTCCGACCCACCGGGCCGATCGCGGACCGGCAACCATCTCGGTGTCGGCGACGGTGCGTTTCGATGCTCGCGATCAGCCGGCCAAGGTATCGAGTCCGGGTCTGGTCGCCCTGTCCGGTAAACACCGTCGCGCCATGCTGGATCGGCTGCCGATCAATGTCCAAGGGCCCGCACTGCCGATCGAGAGCTATCTGGGAACGCCGGATTCGCTGGCCGATCTGTTCACCCCGATCGCCGGATGCGGGCAGATCGTCGGCGCCGATTTCTCCGGACAGGGCGTCGCATTGCCGCTGGTCGGTCAGTACATCCGCCGGGTCGAGATCATCGGATCGCTGCTCATCGTGAAACAGGTGATTCTGCGCGCGATCGCGCTGGGAGCGACCGTCGTCGTGCACACCAATCGCCATGAGGCCTGGCGTGCCATGGTGGCGAGAGTCGATGCACCACAGGCAATATCGCTGGCCGGATGGTCGGCCAGTTCACAGCAGGCGAGTTCTTATCGGTCGGCGACGGTGGTCGTCTACGACGGTATCGTTCCCTACGCGCATCATTCCGACGCGACCGTCATCCTGTTGCGCCCGCAGGGAAGTCACGGAATCGAGAACTTCACCGCCGACATTGTACTGACCGAGGATCCAGAGACGGCGAATCTGGTCACCGTCCACACGGCGACGGCGCAGACCTCGGTCTACATGGTCGCGACTCCCGCGGAGATGGAGTATCTCGATACCGGAATGGTTATGGCCTACTGACAGAACAAACGCCACCGGCCCGTGCACGCGATCGTGCACGGGCCGTTCGGAATCGACGCGACTACATTCCTTCGAAGCTCTGGTAGATCTTCTGGTCGGCATGCTGGGCATTGCCGAGCGCCCGATCGACTGCATCACGCAGGTTTTCGAGCTTCGTTGCGGTGTCGGAAAACTCGTTCTCCCAGTTCTTGTGCGCCTTGCTGAATGCGATGGCCGAGTCGTTGTCTTCCCAGGCAACTTTGATCAATTTATCCGCGGCCGACTCCAGGTGCGCGATCTGGGTGTGCAGGTTCTTGTAATGGTTGTCGAGCTGCCCCAGCAGTGGGACAAGGTATTTGGGGTCGTAAAGCATATCGGTTCCTTTCGGATGTGATGGTCGGCGAGGTGTTACACCAGGTTGGTGAAGTTGTCGACGTTGTCGGCATCGACACTGGTCTTGGTCTTGCCGCCCTCGAAGATCTTCGACGTCATGTCGTCGAGCTTGAGCCGCAACTGCTCACCTTCGTCCGCCCACGCATCGGCGGCCTTACCGCATGCGGTGTTGGCGTCACCCTGCCAGCCGGGCTTGGCGGCGTTGATGTCGTCGCCGATCCCGCTGATCGTCTTCTTGATCTCTCCCACCGCCGTCATGAAATCATTCACAACCTGGGCGGCGGCGGCATCGTCGAGACTTACCTTGCTCATTGTTCAGTCCTTCTCATTCTGCGGTGTCGGGTGTATTCAGTTGGTGTTGCCGGTAATTCGCACAGTCAGCCCTCGACAGCGCGTGAGCTAGGGCATCCACCTTCCTCCAGGCAGGGAATCGATCAGAGCAGAAATCGACTGTGCGATCCGGTGATCGGAGCCCGGGGTGAAGGTGGACCAGACCCGGAGGTCCTGGGCTGCTCCGGGGCTGGCGACGATGCGGCCGCGTGCGGTGTCGTATACCGCGACCGATCCGAGGGCCCGGGTCGTCACCGCGTCGGAGGTGGCGTAGGCGACGATTTCGGCGTGTGCGAAGCAGGTCGACATGGCCAGCCCGAATTCGATCGCATCGCGTTCGTCGGCCACTCCCAGCGAATACAGCGCTTGGGTGAAGTCGCTCGAGGTCGTCGCGCCGTCGAACAACGGTCGCAGATCCTCGGCGAGCGCACTGAAATTGGCGATGGGTGCGGGCTCGCATGCGCCGAGGGCGGACAGTATCGGACGGGACAGCGCGGTTCCGCTGTCGTCGGCCCAGGTGGTGCGAATATCGAAATCGCCGCCGTGACGAATGGCCAGCGCGTGTTCGAACCCTCTGCGCGCCAGGCAGATTCGTATCGGTCCCGATTCGGTGTAGATGCGCGCCACCAATTCCCGATCCGGCTGCGCGAGGATATGCAGTGCGGCCGCGAGGTCGGACTCGACCTCGTCGTAGCCGTCGATCAGGCCGGCGCCGCGCAGATCCGATAATGCCTGCTGTTGCGCGGCATGCCAGGCGTCGACCGAATCCTGCTGCGGGCAGGCCCCGAGTACGGTCGGCAGGGTCTGCACGCCCAGCATATCCGACACGGCGAGCAGCCCGTCGTTCGTCAACGTCGGCATATCGATCTCCTCCGTCCGGGCGTCGTCATGCCTGTGCCTTCCCCGGTGCGGGCGCGTTCTGCTCGGCAACGCCGCCGAGCACCGGCGGTGCGGCCTCGATACCGGTTTCCAAATGCATGGCATCGCCGGGGCGCGGTGTCGGGGCGGCCCCCGCACGAACCGTGCGTTCGGCCTCGCCCATGCCCGCGCCGCCCGGGGCCATACCTCCGCCGGGCACCATCCGGCCGGTTGCATCCTCCGCAGGTACCGGCACCGGTTGGGCCGCAACGGTTTCCTCCACTGACACCGACTGCGCGACGGTCTGTGCCCGATACGCCGTCTGCACCAGCGGCATCGAGGGCAGCCCCGGGAGGACGGGCAGGAAACGACCGCCGGGCATCGCGGGCGTCGCCGCGGCCGTCGATGCCGCCGCCGCATTCTGCTCGGCGTCCAGTGCGACACTGGTCGCGATCACCGGTGGATGGTCCTGCACCCAGGGAGTCGCCAGCGGCGTAGTCGCGGACTCATAGCTCTGCATCACCCGTGCGGCATCGGCTTTCGCGAGATCCTGTTCGCTGTCGACCTGCGCAGCCGCGGCGACCAGTGGCGCGCCGAGCGCGGCACCCGCGTGCTCGATGCTCTGTTTGACAGCTTCCAGTGCCGCGATCTCGGCGACATGCGGCATCGCGAGCCTGGCCACCTCATAGGCGGCGGCCTGGCCCGCCGCACTGGTGGCATTGCGGCCCGCGGATGCGGCCGCATCGACGAGCCAATCACGCAGCTTGCCGATCCGCTCCAGGACGAGATCACTGCCGTCCGACCGCCACGACTCCCGCAGCTCCGCCACGATCTGGTCGTATTCGACGACCGCCGCGCCGAAGCTGGTGGCCAGCTGCGTCCATGCCGTACCGGCTTCGGCCATCGGCGCCGCGCCGCGACCCGTGGTCAAATCACGTGCCAGCTGTTCGGTGGGTCTGGCGGGCCAGACCACACCGGTGAAGCCGATTACCGGCGGCTCGACCATCCCTGCTCCCGTTGCTATTTCACCGCCCGGAAGCCGGCCGCGTTGTCGTCGTCCATCCGATCCATCACATCGGTCTGGGAACGCAGTGTGGCGGCCAGCTTGCGGACCTCGAGAATGCCCGCCGTGGCGGCTTCGTCATAGGACGAGGCGACCGAGCGCAGCGACTGCGCGGCGCGCACCGACACCTCGTCGGTCCCGGCCGGTTCGACGGCGAGTACCGGCAGTCGCGTGCGCAGGTCGGCCTCGAGCCGCGCCGCGAGGGCGTCCAATGCCGTCGCCGACTTGCGGGCCTGCGTCGATTCGAATTCCATGATGATCTCCCGTCAGAGGGTGAGTGCCTTGTCCGGCGGATCGGAATCCAGTCGCCCCGAAGCTTGTTCGGGTGCGCCGACCACCGGCATCGATACACCTTCGACAGCACCGACGACCTCGTCGCCGTGCACCCCGGTGACCAGTAGCCCGCGCAGGCCCTCGGTCGTTTGCTCTTCTTGCGCACGCGCACCGGCCGCACCCGCCGCACCCGCCATCGGCATCGCGCCGGGCGAGGTGGCCGCACCGCGCACCGGCGAAGCCTGGACAGCGGACGCCGTCTCCGCGGCGGGCATACTGGCACCCGCCGGTCCGAAAGAGGTGCCGCCGCGAACACCGGCCCACGGAGTCAGCTGGCGCGCTTGCCCTCCCACTATCGGGGCGCCGACACCTGCCGCACCTCCGCCGAGCGCACCACCGGGGTTGCGCAGCTCGGCCTCATGGCGTGCCCGCGCCATATCGACATCCTGATCGGCGATCGCCTTCGCCGGATTCAGCGCGGTCTGGGCGGTCTGCAGCGCCTGGCCACCCGCGGTCGCCAGCTGACCGAGCGGCCCCACCAGTTGCATCATCTGCTGCACTGCCTGTGACGGATCGACGTTTTTCGGCGCTCCGGTCACCGGGACCTTCTTTCCGGTTTTGGTCATGGCCGCGCTGTGCACGGTGAGTTCGGCACGAGTCTTGGCGACGCAGGCGGTGGCCTCGGCGAGAGTATCGGCCGTGAGTGCGACCACGAACGCCTGCCCGGGTGGGGTGGGCAGGAAAGGAGCCGCGGCCACCAGCGAGGTCATGAACTTCGCGATGATCCCCGACATCATCGTGGCACCTTGAAAGACACTGCCCGCCGCGGCGGTGACACCGACCGATGTCTCCGCACTCTGCTCCGAGACGGCCGTTCCGTCCGCCGCGGCCCGAGTCGCCTTCGTACCGGCGGCGGTGGCTGCGTCACTCTGCCACAACATCTGCGCTATCTGCATGGCGGAGGTGCCGAGCGACACCGCCGTCTGCACGACCGATGACACCTGGGACAGCGCCTGCACCGGATCGATCGCGGGGGCCGCCGCCGGATTGACCGCCGGGGCCGCCGCTTGATTGACCCCGAGTTCCTCGGAGCCGACGTGCCCCACGGCGGGCATACGCCCGGTGCCGAAACTGCCGGCCAGATCGGTGAGCGGTTTCGCCAGCACGGACAGATCTAGCACCGGTAGCGGTGGGAACTCCGGCATCGGCGGCAGTGCCGGAACCTGCGGCAACTGTGGCAGCCCCAGATCCTTCAGGACATCGTTCACCGGCCTGTTCACTGCTTGTCCAACGGCACTGTGGCGCAACAGGTCTACGACCGACTGGTCCAGCGGCGCGTTCATGGGTCAGCGGTTTATTCTGCCGAAATCGGCGGCAGCGGCGGCTTCGGTACCGTCGTAGAGGGCTGCGCTCTCATATGCGGCAACCGCCGACATTCCATGGACATGCGCCAGTTCCGCCACCGAGGTCAGGTTGTTGGCCTGGGCGACAGCGAAGGTGGCCAGGAAGTCCTGGCCGATCAGCCCGAAGACCGGTATCGCGGCAGCCATGGTCGCGACCTGATTCGTCGCTCCCGCCAGCGCGACATCGGTCGCCAAGGCCGCGGAGGCGTCACCGTACCGGCGGATGGCATCGGTCGTAGCTACTACTTTGTTCATCGCAAACCCTCGCTGCCGGAACATGATTATTTCACATTGTTGAATGTAGCGGGTTACCGCGGCGGCACCTCGGCGGAACCACCCACTGGTGGTAAGGGGTCGTTGTCGTGATACGCGCCCCCTACTCGGCGGCCTCTTCGTTGAACGCGGCAACCAGATCGCCACGTTCGGCAAAAGCACGGTGCGCCGCACGACTCGCCGTGTCGACCACGAGTCGCTCGAACTCGGCCGGGGTCAACTTCACTATCCCCGCCGACAATTCCAACTCCTGCAGCGCGCCGTTCCCGTCGACCACCACGGTGACGACTCCGTCGGATGAGGTTTCCCGGCCTCGCACCGCACCCATCTCATCGGCGAGGTCGCGCAGCCGTTCCAGGCTGCGCTGCGCCCGCGCCTCGAGGTCGTCCATCGCCTTACTCATACCGACCGCAACCAACTCTGCGGCTCGACCTCGTACTCGGATTCTTCGATGAGCTCCTGGCGGGCAACATCTTCCGGCTTGGGCAGCCCGGTCAACGCGAGAACATCACTGCTCAGCCCCGCCTCCCGCAACTCCGCCCGGCGCGCGAGACCGGCTCGATTCGCCGACTGCTTACACAATCTGACGATCTCGGCCGCCAACTCGGCAGGGGGACGACGCAACTCACCGCGTTCGACCGTGATACCGACCGGCAAACCCTGCTCAGTGGTCTCCACCGAGATCGAGCCACTCCTTGATGCGGCTGTCCACATAACACCCCTCATCGCTTGTGACGTACCGGCTCGTCACGACACCCCAAAGGGTTTCGTCGCAGTAGTGTACTGCGGCCGAAGATCGACCAGACGTTAATGTATTGCCACCACTGAGAAGTGGATCATGGGGCCGGGTACACGTCCATGCCAGACTTGATCGAATTCTCGGCGATAGTCAGGAGCGGACCCATGGTTGGTACCACGGCCTTGCCGCAGTCGGCTGCCCGCACCTGGGGGCACCGATGATCGATGGTGGCGGTAATGGCGAGGCGCCCGAGGTCCGCGGCCCGGTCAATTCTCCAGGCAAGAAGGCCGAGGACCCCTGGAAAGACATCGCCGAGCAGGTACACGCCAAAAAGCTCCGATTCGAACCCGCTGCCGCAGCGAAGGCGGCCAACGAATGCCTCAAAGCGCTCGACGGAATCAGCCGCATCCAGGAGAAGCTCACCGGCATGGACCCGCTCGCCCCCTTGAGTCAACTGAAGTCCGGCTCCGCGCTGGCAACTCTGTTCAATGGGACTCGCCACGGCCTGGGCGAGGTGTTGCAGACGCACAGCACCGCGTTGAACGAAATGCTGAATACGTTCAAGGACGCAGGTAAGAAATATATCGAGGTCGACCTGGATTCCGCGCACGATATGAATCCCGACGTGAAGAAAGGAATGCTCAACGATCTCGACCGGATCAAGCCGAAATCGGCCGCAGATGCCGGAAAATTTCAAACCAAGATGCCGAAGAGCGGTAAGCACGAAACCGAATATATGGACGTCGACTACCCAGGGGTACCCGTCAAGAGTAAAGAGCCACAATCAGCTTCCGAGCTGGAAGAACAAGGAGTGGCTTTCGGTAGCCGCGATTTCATCAACGGCGGAAAGAAGCTGACGGAAGACCAGATCGTCGATTCGTCCCAGGGTCGGGCGCCGCTCAGTCAAATCGTCAAGCCTGCCGAGCTCCCGGACAAACTCGTCAATTCCATGGGGTCGAATCAGACTCAGGTGGAAGCGCTGAAGCTCTGGCGGCTCGAGTCCGGCCCGAACTCCGAGAACCCGGCCAGCCAGTCGTGGCGCGATCTGTACAACCTCGGTCAGACGGCCGGGCACGCGGTCAAACCGGTGCTCGACGCCGCGCTGGCGTGGCAATCGATGGCGAACGAGCTGAAAAAGACCGGCGAAACACTCGCCCAGTACGCGGTGGACGAGTCGCAGTGGAAATCACACGGGGCAAACGGAGCCATCAAAGCGGTCGAGAACTACCACACGAAGGCAAAAGCCCTGGCTACACAGATCACCGATATGGGTAAGACCCTCGAATACACGTCGGAATGGCTTGCGAATACCAAGGTCGGTATGCCTCAGAAACCTGATCCGCCGAAGCCGGAGATGGTAACCGCATACACAGACGACCCATTGACCGGTAGCACGTCATATAACGTCGATATGGCGGCCACAAACCAACGAAATCTTGCGATATATCGCCAGAACATGGAAAACAACTATGTTCAGGGCGTCCAGACTTCATCGCTGTTCGTTCCATCAATGGACGAGTTGCCGGTAACCACTCCGAAGAAGTCCACCTCCAGCGAAAATCCGGATGGCAAACAAGACACCAATGGCAAGGGTGGCGGCACCGGCACCACCCCCAGCGGTGGAGGCACCGGCACCACCCCCAGCGGTGGGGGCACCGGCACCGTTCCGACCACGGCCTCCAACTACAGTTCGGTCGACCCGTCCAAGCTCGCACAGGGAGTCGACGACAGCACCACCTCCCAGGCCGAGACACCGAACTACACGGCAACCACTCCGGCCACGGCTGATTCCACCCAATCCGCCACCCAGACATCAGGTTTGGATGGTCTGAGCCAAGCGGCCGGGCTCGCCCAGCAAGGTATCGGCGGCGCCCAGAGCGCGATGCAGGCCGCTGCACAAGCCGCGCAGCAAGCAGCGGCGAGCGGCCTGACGCCGGCCCGAGCCAACGCGCCGGCATTCTCCGGAGGGTCGGGTGCATCGAGTGCCGGCGGTGGTGGTGCCAGCAAGATCGGCGGTGGTGCCGGGCTGAGTGGCAGCGCGGCTGCCGCACTGCAGAAGGAAGCCGACGCGGCGCGGTTGTTCCCCCGGGCGGGCGCCGCCGGACCGGCCTCGCAACTCGGCCGCCTCAGCGGAATACCGGGCGCCGGTGTGCCCGCGAGCGGTGCGCCCGGTTCTCCCGGTGCGGGCGCCGGCCAGGGCCAAGGGCAGGGCAAGGAGTACAAGCGGCCCAAGTACCTCGAATCCAACAAACATCTGGAAGAGGCACTGGGTGAGGCGCCGGCGGTAGCCAAGGCCGTCGTGGAGAAGTAACTGTGGAGAAATGACCCGAACCTGGAAATTCACCGACCTCGAGTTCGTCGTCGCTTGGGAGGCCATCGAGGCGGATGTGCTTCCATCCCCCTTCATCTTCACCAGCAGCACGCCGCTGTACGAGGACTTCCAACGCGAGAAACGGGAACTCCGTGCGCAATTGGGCAGCAGGATCGACGATGTCGCACCGGTGCTGGATATCGTTGCGCGGCCGGATATCCGGATCGAACTGCACGGGTGGGGCAGCGACTTCGACGACGCCGACAGCCAGATCCGCCTGCTCGCGGTCCGCCGCGAAGGCTACGGATATCTGCTGAAGCAGTTGCCCGGCGAAACCGCTTGGCACAGCGGCGGTTACACCATCAGCGAATGCGGTCCACTGGAGCTCGCGGATCTCCTCATCGCCGAACTCCCGGATGCCACCCCCGGCAAGCTCCCCGATGTCGTACTCGCCCCGCGCGACCGCAACCCCGATCTGGACTATTCCTATGGCCAGTCGCTGGTAGCGGACACCTTCGACGACACCGTCGACCGCCTGGCCGACCAATTCCTCCGCACCCCCGCCACCGGCGAGGGGATCATCGAAGTCGAGCAGGGACTATCCCGCTTCGGTCCCCGCGGCGTAGCCCGCAGCCGATTGGGCTGGCGAGACCTCACCGACGACGGCCGCTACGCCATCACCCCTGCCAGCCCACCGGTCGCGGTCTCCGCCGACACCAAACGGCTTACCACCCTGTTGAATTCAGGCATCGCCGAAGTGATCAAGGCCATCAAGGACGAACGGCGCTGACGCGAGCCCTCATAGCCGAGAGCCCGCGCCGGTTCACCAGTGCGCTACGACCATTCGGTCAACTGTCACCGACCGGCTCCGCCGAATCGTCCGACTCTCGACGCTCCTGCGCTTGGGCAGCCGAAAGCCCACCGACACCATCGGCGAGCACGTCCGCCAACGCCTGCCCACCAGCGGCCGCCACCTCCACCAGCACCGACCAACTCACCAACTCGGCGCGCTGCACCCCCTCCAGACCACGCAACGCCACCGGCACACAATCATTGACGTGCCCCGAACGGCCATGCGACACCCACGCCGAGGTCGCATCACCGACCGCCACCTGGTCGACCCCGGCAACAGGCGGGCGCGAATCCGGTTCGTCCGTATCCGGTCCGACGGATCCGGGATCGCGGGGCATAGCAACTCGGTTGCCGCTCACCCAATCCGAAGGAACAGCCGGAACCAGCGGATCAGATTCTCCGGCTTGCGCTCGGTGCAACTCGGCCTGGTCCCGGGCAGCGCCATCACGGTCTTCGTGGGGACGGCGTCCTCGGATGACGTGGAACTGCTCGCGGTCGAATCGGTTTCGTCCGGCCCAGCCGGCATGGCGTCCAGGTCGGGACCGCCGGCCGCCGAATCGAGTTGCCTCGTATCGGGGTGGCCGGATTCCGATTGCATCCGATCACGGATCTCGGCGATCAGTTGCTCGGCGTCTTCTGGGGTGAACCGAGACCGACCCCATCCAGACCACGGGCCCGATGCGGCGAAAGACCCAACACCACCGCCGGATCGAACACAGCCGGCGGTCGGACACCCTGACCAAACGCCTGTGCCCGTGGCGAGAGACCGGAGCCGAAAGCGGTTACCTTCCCCGGATCTCTCGGGTCCTTCGACGGTACGGGCCGCCCACCAGCCCTAGGACCGCCTAGTATCCGGTCCCCCGGTCGGGGCGCGGCCGTCGTCGCCGTCATCCTCGTCGTCACGGTCCGCACTGTCGGCGACGGCCGTCCGAGTAACGTCGGAACCACCTGTGACCGAATCTGTTTCGCTGTCAGCAGCAGCTGCGCGCGTGAGCGACGATTCGCTTGCATCCGCAGCAGCACTCGGGAGCCGTTGTGGCGATTGCGCTCCCGCGTCATCGGGCCACTCCCCATCGTCATCGGACCCGACGTGAGACTCGTCGTCACCGTCACCGGACACGACATAGCGCTCGTCGTCCCCGATGTCGCCGTCGGGCTGGTGCGCCCGCGACGCGCTCGCATCGTCCTGGCTGCCCGCACCCACCCGGAAGTCCGCTCGTGGCGCGGCTGACTCGACGGGCCCGCCGGGCATATCCATCACCTGACCGGTTTCCGGATCGGCGCGCTGTGTGGTATGTGCGGCCGATGTTTCAGGTGCTCCGGAGCTGATTGCGGCCGAAGCGTTTTCGCCGCGAGCCGTATCCCCGAACGACCCACCTTCGGCACCGGCGGTTTAGTCCCCCGCCGCGGGGTCATCTGATCCGGTGGCCTTCTCCGGCCGCCGGTATCCGAGACGTTCGGCGACCGTGCGCACCCGTTGCTCGGTGTCCGGCGCCACGGTCGCGTCTCCGGCGAACACCCGGCTGACCACACGTGGGCTCACTCCCGCCGCTCGGGCGATGTCCCGCTGGGTGATCGGCGGACGAGATTCGAAGTGGGCCGCGACCACGTCGTCCGCCACCGCCCCCAACCAAGCCCCGATGTCCTCGCCAGGTGGCTCGGCGCCAGCGACGATCCGCGCGAACACTTCGTCCACCATTCCGTCCGTCGCATCCGGATCGACGAACCTGGACGCCACTCGCTCCGACAGCCCCGCGGTGAACAGATCGCGCAGTCTGGCCTCCGCCGCCGCATCACCGGACCGCGCCGCGAACACCAGTCCTTCGATATAGCCGCCGTGTGGCTCGGCGGCGCGGGAGGTCTGCTCCGCCTCGGCAGCGCGGTGCAACCGCTGCGCCATCGAATCCGCTTCGGCGGCAATGTCGATACCCACCGCACCCACTGGGCGGTCGGACTCGGATCGGGTCGGGTCGGCGGCCGGGCCGATCGCTTCGAGCGTGGGATCCACCCACGCCAACGGATCCAGCACTCCCCCGGCATGGTCGAGCCGGGTCTGCCAGAGCCGGTGGCGCAGGCTGCCCGCCCGAACCGTCTCCAGCCAATCCGACGGCTCGGCGAGAACGGCTTCGTCGAACGCGGCGACAGCGCTCGGCGGCTTTCCGTCCTGCTCCAGTGACCAGTTCAGCAGAACCCGCGCGACTGTCGCGCCGGGGCCAGGCCCGGCAAGAGCGGCATACCGCTGAGCCAACTGCGCGGCAGCCGCATACGGATCGGTGATCTCTCGGTACCGGGCGCACAGCGACTCCAGCTGCTCACGTCCAACGGCCTGCCGCGCGCTGCCCGCATTCGCCTGCAGTTCCAGCAGGAACGACACGCTCATCTCCCGCACGGACCGGGCGCACAGCCGGACAGCCAGATATCCCGCCCATTCCGGCGACGCGAATAGGGTTTCCGACTGGCCGGAATCGGTGACGATGGTCACCGCGCGGGCCATGTCACCGAGATACCGACCGATCTCCAGCGCCAACCCAGCGGGTGTGGTGAGGCCCAATGCGGTCAGCAGCTCGCGGAGGCCGAGTTCGGCGGCTCGCGGTGGCCTGACGTCGTCCGGATCGATCTCGTCGAGCAGTAGCCCGGCGAACCGGTCGATCGCACGGGAGAACAACACGCGCGCAGCGCCTCGGGATATGCCCAGATCGCGAGCGATATCGGCATATCCGAAGCCCTGCCGCAGGCGCAACACCAGGATCCGTTGCTGTCTGTCCGCCAGCACGGCGAAGCGCCGTTGCACTTCGTCGGACTCATCCAGCTGACGCAATGCCGCCGCAACCACGGCCCGCGCATTGTGACCGTGGACCTGACGCAACATCGAAACCAGCTCCAGCAGCGTATTTTGATACAGCTGCTCTGCCGCCTTGATGCTGCGGCGCAGTTCCGCGGCGGACTCCTTGTTCGAGAGCCCGCGCCGGACACGTATATCCAGGCATGCCCGCCGAACATCGGACAACCGAGCAACGCAGGCTACCAATGTCGTCCGGTCGGTATGCAGTGCTTCCTGGATCGGCGTGGGCAACCGGTCGGTGTGGTCGCTACGAGCCCATGCGGACACGATCTCGGCCGCCAGGGTGGCGTCGGCACGAGCTTTGGCCTCGGCTAGGTTCTGGGTTTCGGACTCGGCGGTAAGGAATTCGGCCAGTGCTCGTACCGCGCCGCGGTACAGCTCTTCGGTCGCGGCTTCGTCGCGGTCTCCGCCGATCTCGTCGGCGATCTGGGTGAAGGTCAAGTCCCCCTGGTGTCGGAGCTCGAGGCACAGCTGCTGGTCGGAGTTGTCGAGCTGCCGAATGACGGCCTGTAGTTTTTCGAACTTATCGTTGTCACCGTCGGCAGTCGCGTGCAGCGCCTCCTCGAAAGCCGCCTCGACTTTCGCCAGCGCCTTCTTGTCCCGCTTATTCCACGCTCCGTGAGCCGGGACTGGCCGAGTCGGCGCAGGATCAGTCGGCGCAGGATCAGTCGGCGCAGGCCCAGTCCGCGCCGACCGAGTTGGGGCCGACCGAGTCGGGGCTGCTGAAACCGTGTGCCGGTCCGCCAGCTCGTCCGGGGTGTCCACCCGGAACGAAGCCAGCCGCATGTCAGCGATACTGGTCCCAGCGTGTTCGGCGGCGATCGTGACGGCCAACCTCCGAACAGCGCCCCACAACACCGGATCCACGGTCTCGACGTCCGCGGGTAGCAACGGTTCCGCAACCGCCGCGCCGGGGAGCTCCTGCTCCAGCTGACGGATCTTCCTCTGCTGGTTGGTCTTAAGCGCGTTGCGGATGCCGTCTTGTATCTCTTTTCTCGTCGCCTCGGCCAGTGCCCGGCTCGCCTGTCCAGACTCCTCGACATCGGCACCAGCGACGAAGATCTCCCAGATCCGCTGCCGGAACTGGACGAACCTGCGATGCTCCACCATCAAGTTCCGGGCCCTGAGCAGGACCCACTCCTCGACATCGCGATCGCCGATTCGGCCGAATCGTTCGACCGCACCCCGGTAGGCTCGGTCGGTGATCTCCCGCGCCACCCGGCGATCACCGAGCACGCCGAAGATCCGCTGCTCCAGCGCGACGAATTCCGGCGAAGACGCGAACTCGGCCACCGTGCGCCGGCGGTGCGTACGCTCGCCCTCGGCCGCCTCGAGCCGCGAACGCGGATCGCCGTGCCCACTCGGTGCGTCAGCGGGCAACTCTTCCCCTGCGTCGGCGAGTAACTCATGGGCGGACGATTCGGCTTCGGTGCCGGGTCCGGCTTCCGCCCACGCCGGCGACGTGTCCCGCGTGGATTCCGAGTCACCGCGTCCACCGAAAGCGCCGCTTTCCCCGCCATTCGCGGCATACGCCACCGCACCGTCGGGCACGCCGCCGAACGGATTCGCCACCACCGCAGGCGGACCGAACCCGAGCCCATCCAATCCACGGGCTCGATGCGGAGGCAGACCCAGCACCGCAGCCGGATCGAACACCACCGGCGGTAGGGCACCGGGACCGAACGCCTGTGCCCGTGGCGAGAGACCGGGACCGAAAGCGGTGACCTTCCCCGGATCTCTCGGGTCGACCGGTGGCGCGGGCCGACCACCGCTCCCAGGACCGCCGGTTCGCGGTCCGCCCGGTCGTCGAGTGGCCGGGGCGCCGCCGCCGTCGCCATCATCATCGTCGCGGTTTTCGCTGTCGATGGCAGTCGTCTGAGGGCCATCGGAAACGCCTGTGGCCGAATCGGTTTCGCCGCCCACGGCAGCTGGGCGCATTGGCGACGATGCGCTTACACCCGCAGGGGCGCTCCCCGCAGTGTCGTCGTCACTATCACGGTTTGTCCGATCGTCGGAGTCGGGTTCCGCCTCGGTACCGGCTGGTTGCCCGATAGTGCCGACCGGCCGGTCGGACACCACCACGGTGCCGAAGGCATGCCGGATCTGCACATACCCTTCGTCGGCCAGCCGGGCGTAGGCCCGGTATACGGTGTCCACCGACACGCCGAGGCGTTCCGCAAGATCCGTGACCGGGGGCAAGCGTTCGCCGACCGGGCGGATACCGGTAGTTATGGCGACGCGCAGTGCGTTCACCAAGGTTGCGAGGCGGGGGCGAAGGGGTTTCGCGCCCACCGGTTCACCCGCGATAACCCGCAGCACAGCATGGCGCGCACTGGATTCCATTTCATCGCTGGAGACGGGCGCGACCGAACTGTCGGGGCCGACGACGGTGGTTCCGAAGCCTTGTCGGGTGCGCAGATGTCCTTCGGCAGCCAGCCGGGCATAGGCCCGTTTCACCAGCATGACCGAGACCCCGAGTTGCTCGGCGAGACTGCGATTCGACGGCAGCCGCTGCCCCGGCAGCAGTCGACCCGAGCTGATCGCCGCCCGCAGCAACCGGGCCAGATCATGGAATGTCATTGTCTCGGAAGACAATTCCGCATCCGCTTCGGCGGTCAGGAGAAGCAGGTGCAGCTGCGCAGCCTGCCCGGGGTCCAGGGGCAGCGCCTCGACAAGATACGCGTATCGATGGCCGAACTCGACGGGCAGCATTGCTGCGGTGCGCTGCGTGGCCTCGGCCAGCAGCCGCTTGACACTGCCATCGGTGCGCCGCATCAGTCGCATTATCTCGGCGATCGACTTTCCTTCGACGTGCAGTCGAAGCGCCTGCAGCTGATCGGTAGCGAGTCGACCTCGGCCGAGCCAATCGAAGCAGCGTGCCAGGGCCGCCGCGTCCATACGCTGAGCCAGCTGTTCGGCCAGACCGGGAACGATCCTGTGAAGACGATGATGGATCGCGCCAGTCGTGACGTTTTCCGCCTCGGCAATCGCCGGCGCGCCTTGGCCGAGGAACCACCGGACAAAGGTTTCCCGGTACAAAGGAGACAACTGTTCGACAAGACGACACAATTCGTCGAGATACTCGTCGCGCGCAACCTGGAGCACAGCTACCGCGGGCACGAGCAGCCCCCCGGACGTGGCAAGAACCACACCGCCACCCGCGAGCAGCTCCGCCAACTCTACTCCACCGGTCGGCATAGCCGCATCATCGGGTCGGCTCTCGTCCAGCTCCGCCCCCAGCTCAACCGCCAGCTGACGCAGTCCCTCCCCCATCAGACCGGTGACCACATTCGCACCGACCCCCATCGCCCTGGCCGCCGCCTCGACCGACATGCCGTCCCCCATGAACAGCAACATCAGCACTCGACGCTGCCCATCGGTGAGCGCGGCGACGGCATTCCGGAAGTCCCGATCATTCGCGGCAACCAACGCCGCACGCTCCGCGCCCTGCGCCACTGCTTCCAGGGCGCGACGGAACCGGACATGCCGCACGAACTTGGCCTGATCCGACAACACACCATCAGCCAGCGACATAATCCACCGGCCCACATCCCGGCCATCGCGAAGCTCACCGGTACGGGCGTCAGCGCGCCGGAACACCTCCGCAACCAGATCGCCGGCGACCCTCGGATTGCCCACCACGGCCATCCGCCGTACCACCGCCGCCTCGAACCGCTCACGCAGCCGAGCGACGGATTCTCCTGAAACAGCGGGGCCGGCAGGCGGCTCGGCCGATGCAGTTCCGGCCTGCGCCCGATTTTCCGCGGTCGGTGCGTCCCACAGCCCGCGGGCGTAGTTCAGGTCGGAGGTGAGGTCTGCCGTCATCTCGGACGATTCCGGCCCGGCCAATGCCCGGATCAATCTGCTGATGCGGAGATAGCCGTGGTAGATCTCCTCGTTCCCACCACGGGGCTCGGTACCGAGGGACAAACCCAGTGTCGCCCAGGCGAAGTCGGGGTCGGCCCACATCACCCGGCGCCATCCGATGAACCCGGACACTTGGCCGTTCATGAACAGGATGTTGTCGATGGTGAGCGCGGCGGGAATCAGCTGGGACCGATTGGGCTGCAAGGTAGCGGCCATCGCGAGGATCGGCGCGAACGGCTGGTCCGGAATATTGTGGGCAGCAAGCTTTTCCGGATACTCCGCCAGCAAGCGCATGTCCTCGTCGACGAGTTTCCGCAGCAGTTCCGCGGGATCCTCCGCGACCAGGTGCACGTCGCCGACCTCCGCTCGGGGCACTTGTCGCAGCTGCTGCAGCAATGCCTCCACCGGAGCGATGACTTCATTCCGGACGTGCACATGATCGGCTGCGGACAGCGGATGTCCGGGCAGGCGCTCTTCGATGATCAGCGGCCCCGGCCCCTCCTCCCGCACCGCCGGATCCAGGACGAACAGCGGGCGCGGCACCCTTTGCACCCCGTGACGATGCAGCATCGCAAGCAGTTCGTGCTCGTGCCCCGCACCATCGCCGCGGGGCGGGCCCGGCAGGCCCGCACGGTCCCCGACCACGCAGAAACCGTCGCCGACAACGACACACCAGCGGTGGGTGCCCTCGATCCGGATTACACTGGCACGCGGGATCAGGTCGATCAGCGACTCTGCCTCGGCCCGGTCCATCTCGAGCCTCGCGGATTGGTGGTCTCCCAGCGTCCGGTACGCCCGCGCCATCTGCCGGGGAGCCGGCAGCGCACCGGGAGCCACAATCCGGCCGACGGGTGACACGAACGGATCCAAGGTCTTATCCGCACTCACCGTCCCGAAATAGCGCGTATGCATCGCGAACGTGAAAGACCTTGCCCACCCTTCGGGGTTCTCCCTCAAACGAGTGTCCTCGAAGTCCCCCGTCCACTCACGCACACCGGCGGGCAGCTCGATGCCGAGTGCATCGGGGTTGCGGTGCAGGACAGTGAACCGCGTGACTCGATTCCACCACGGTTCCCTGGTGCCGACCACCGTGAGCACCACCTTGCCGGTGGACTTGCGCAACGCCTTTCCGACCGCGAAGGCGACGGCCGTACTCGCCGCGTGGCGTTTCACCGGTGGCCAGCCCGCCATCGCCTTATCGGCGACGCCTCGGATCGCCGCCGTAATTTCTCGGATCGTCGCCTCGTCGAAGACCTGGCCGTCCTCGCGGACGGGCACGGTGGTCACCGTGGGATCGGACGCCATATCGACGATCAGACCGTGGTCGTGTCCCTTCGCCCTTTTGACCAGATCGACGCAGCCGCGGGTGGACTTGCCCGCCATCTCCCGGACAGCGGCATAGCTGGCCATGTACGTGGTGTCGCGACTGGGATCCAGCTGCCGCCCCAGCACAGCGGGAACCGTGTCGTGTGCGAGCCGCTGCGCATGCAGGATGGCCACTGCGATCTTGACGTTGGGGGTCATATCGGCGCTGGACAGATAACCGGCCACGCCCCGGTGATGGAGGATCGCCTTGTCCCAGGATCGTGGGCCGAGCAGGGCCAGATCCCAATCCACCATCCCGAATGGGTCGAGCTGTGTGTTGTCCGGAATATCGTCCCCGTGCAGCAGAGTGAAGTCTTCCGGTTCCGCCTCGTCGACCATTGCCTCGACGAGATCGAACATATTCCTCGGAATCTCCGCCTGATCGATGATTGCCGCCGCGTCCTCATTCTGCAGCAGGGTCTCGAACAGCCGCCGCTGCTTATCGATGATCCAGCGGAAAAACCCTGCGGTGTCCCGGTTTTCCGGCATCTCCTCCAACAGCAGGGCGCGCAGTTCCGGTTCGGGGATCCGATCCAGCTGCCGCCACAGCGTGCGGTAGCCACCCATGACCTGTTCGCGCTCGGCGTGATATTCGCTGGCGGATGCTTGATGGCCGGGCAGCATGCTCGTGATCACGATCGGGGTGGACTCGGTCGCCACCCACCGGTCGAAGCACATTTCGGTCAGCACCGCATAGGGCAGCGGCACATTTTCCACCCCGTATTTCGCAAACAACCGCAGCAGCTCGTGCTCCCGGAACACTCGCGGATCCACGCCTTCGGACGGCTTGCGCATTCGCACGAACAAGCCCTGCCGTGGCAGTGCGTAGTTGAAATTGTTGTGTCCCTGCAGCAATCGACCGGTCCGCAAGGCCGCGGAGACCGTAGCTTCGGCTGCCGCCCCGGGCATGGACGGGCGCGGGTCGTCCACGGCGCCCTGCGGCCGGAACAAGTCGGCGTGCACCTGTCCGGAGGGATCCGCGGGCGCCATTCCGACGGCGAAATCGTCGGCAGGTCCTCGCCATCGCACACCACCATCCGCATCCGCATCCGGATCCGGAACACCCTCGGAGACCGGACGGCCATCCTGATCGAGGAACAACGCCAACATGCCGGACCGACCCGGCACATCCTCCGGCACAACGAAATCCGAAATGAACTCCCCCTTACCCGGATCCCGCAACTCGAACCACACACGATCACCGTCGACATGACGAATCAACCACCGAGCATGACCCAAATCCCCCCGCCGACCCGACAAAGCAGGCTCGAACACCACCATCGCAATCCCGTCACCCTCCCCCCGCGCATCCAGCACCCGCCCGTGCGCATCCAAACGAGCCACCGCATCAGCCAACCCCGCGACATGCTGTGCCCGACCACCCAGCGCATCCTCCATCACACTGACCAGCACCCCGCCCAGGCCGGCCCTGCCCAGCAACCGAATGTCGTTGCGACCGAACCACCGAGCCACATCCTCGACGACCTTCGGACCGCACTGATAGTCCTCGAGTCCATCCGTCGTCGCAGCAGCGGGATCGGTCCACTCGGCCGTCACCTCCAGTTCCGGTGCCGCAGGCACACCCCGAGCCTGCAGCGGGACCTGGGGAGGCTCAGGCGCCGGAACCGCGCCACTCGATTCACCCACTGCCAGTAGGTGTTCGACGCTTGTCCGCAAGGCCGAGTCGATGGCTTCGATATGCTCGGGCCGGGCGGCTGTGTCGGCGGGAGCCTCGGCGTAACCGCCCTGCACGGCCCACTCCATAATCGCGTTGATATCCGAGGTGCCGAGGTTCCGGCGAAGTTTGTTCCGCGCCTGCTGGAACGCCCTGGTGGAAACGCCTAGTTCCCGCGCTGCGTCCGCGTCGGAGAGCCTGCGCGGAAGCAACCGCAAAACCTGCTTCTCGCGGCGGGTCAGCGATGCGAAATCACCTGTCGGGCCGACCGGTTCGATAATGCCCTCCGCGGCCGCGTGCACGGATTCGGCGACCCGGGTCAGTGTGCTTCGATCAGTGCCCAGCTTGGCGGCGAGGGCATCGAGATAGGCGCGCACCCTCGGTGCGGTTACGCCGAGATTCGGGGCAATCGCGTTGAGGGACAACCCCGCCGCGACCTGGCGGAGCGCGGTCAGCTCGCGTGTGGTCGGCGCGGCCTCGGCGTGGCTTTCCGGCGCCGCTGTGGCCGGGCGGGCAACTGCGCGCTGCATTGTGCGTACCGCAGCGTCCAGAGTCTGCTGGACCTTGCCCGTTGGGGCGTCACCGCTAGCCGAGGGCGACTCGGATTTTCCGGTGGCATATGCAGTGCGGGCCTCGGCGACATCAACCAAGTGAATGGTTTTCGCGATCAGCTGTCCGGTGGTGCCGCTGCCGGTCAGCTTCTTCAGACGGGCCATCGTCGTCCGTACAGCTTTGAACGGGAGCTGCAGTTCCGTCGCGATTGCCTGGTCGGACCTGCCTTCGGCCTTGAGGAGGATAATCCGGCGGTCCTGAGCATCGTCGACAGAGTGCTCATTCGCCGGGGGCGGGGGAGCGAGGATCTCCCCGCGAATGGCCGCAGCGGCCAGCGCTGCCTGATTGTCGACGACGCCGAACGCCTCCGCCAGCGCGGTGTACCGAATATTCACCCACCCTAGTGACCGGTCGAATTCTGCCGCTATCTCTTTTCGGCCGTGACCACAGGCGATCATGGTGAGGATGCGCATCAATTCGGCATGCTGTCGCCCATCGGATTCGACAGGGGTGGAAATCCACTGGTGGATCGTCTTCGCCACCAGTTCGGTTGTGGTCTCCGAATGGGTGACTTTCCTCAGCTCGGCAAGTACCTGATGCACGGCGCTGGGTGACAGGTGTACATCGTCTGCACACTGCTCAGCCGTTTTGCCTTGCGCTTTCGCAGCGAGGATGGCTCTTTCCTGTTGTGTCAGGACGATCGGGAACTGCGCGGGTGCGTCGATGAGCCCGCGCCGGATTCCGGTCGCCACCAAAGCAGTGTTGTGGTTGACAGTCCACCGTTCATCGGTGCTGTGGACAGCGACATCCAGCTCTGTGGCGAGGGCGGCAGCGCGGCTGATCAGCCACGCGGGTGAATGGTTCAAAGCTGTTGCGGCACTCGCGATGGTATGACCGGCTGCGAGAAGTTGGAGCACAATTCTATGGAGTTTTTGTTCCCAAGGTTCCTGAATTATCCCCTCGGAGACCGCGAAATCGAACACCTCCGTCCAGTTGTCTGCGGAAAGTTTGTGCAGGACATCCTTTCCGATCCCATACGCCGTCGCTCTGGAAATACCCAGTTGTTCGCCCGCTTCGGCGTAGCTCATGCCTTGTGATCGCGCTTCGATAATTTGCTTTTCTCGATCGGACAATCGCGGCCGGACCATTTGACTGGTCGATGCTTCGACAATACCCAGTTCGATTACGTGCCGAAGTATGACGTCTCGGAGCTTGAGGCCCAAGCGGTTACCGATTTGCTGTGTGTATTTTTGAATAGTGTTGGCAGACAATCCCATTGCCGCAGCACACTGCGCGGTTGTCTTGCCCTCACCCAACAGTCTGAGCAGTTCGGCGTGGCGTGGTGGAAAATGTACCGGGCGGAGTTGTTTTTCCGCTGCATGTGTCGTTCTCTGTGCGCCTTCGGATTCCGCTCGATCCCCGGCGACTCGGGCGAGCGCGCGACCGTAGTCGATATTCAATCTCTTGGCGATCTCGACGTACAGTCGATACAGAGATTGTCGAGTTACGCCCAACTCATCTGCAATTCGAGCGTCTGTCGATGTGCTCAGCCGTCTGAATACCTCCATGTATTCTCGGCCGGGATCCGACTCGGCGTCGTCCTCGCCGACTTCGATATTGCCGACCCCATCGGCGGGCAAGCTGTGATCGTGATCGGGTATCGCGGGGGCGTCTGTTTCCGGCTCGGAGACTCCATCCTGTCCGATATCCACCCGCAGCTGGTGGGCGAGTATGCGGGCAGCTACCACAACTTTCATGCCGTCGGGTCGGCCGACTCCGATTCCAGCAGGCCCGATACGCGGGTGCCGCGGCGTCGGCCAGAGAGCGTCGAGCAATTCGCGTTGGGGGTCGCTGAGGAGCGGCGATTCCATGGCATGTTGTAGCTGTGCGAGAGTCGCCCTCTCGAGAACCTCCACGAGTTGGCCCGGAGTTTCCATCACCGGGCGGGCCACGGTATCCGAATCACCGACCGCAGCGACCGCCAGGACGAGTCGTCGCCGGAATTCGACGAACATGTCGAATCGCGGAATGCATCCCCTGGCCTTGGCAACGATCCAGCGCTCGATATCGAGGTCGTCAGGCAGCTGCCGGAGGGTATACACCGCGCGGGCGAACGCTTCCTCGGCGACTTCGCGTGCCAGCGGTGAATCGTCGTAGCGGCGCGAAATCCATCGATACACCTTGTCGCCGAACCGCTGTTTCAGCACAGCGATGGCCTGCTCCCAGTTTCCCTGTGCGACAAACTCTTTGACGACCAGGGTCAATTGTTCCGGGGTCAACTCCGACGTCGGTGTGCCGGCTGGCGGGTTCGATGACGGTTTACCTCTGTTATCGCTCGTGGCCGGGGCTGCGTTCGCACCGGCGTTCCACTCCAGACCGTCTTCTCGGTGGTGGAACTCTTTGCCGACCCCGTCACGTTCGGCATCGGAATCTCCAGGGGAGACCGCCGACGGGCGCGCATCATCAGGATTCCGCCCGAAGTCCCTATCCGACGGCAACAGCGGCAACTTCTCCTCAACCCACCCCCCGACAACCTGACCGTCCTCGTCGACGATCGCCGCCCACACCCCGATCGGTTCCGGACGGCCTTCGATCCGCTGCTCCTCGACCCACTCCTCGAAGTCTGTCTCCACCCCACCCGCGCCGACCACGACAACCCGACCACCACCCTTGTGCACCAAAAACACCGCGTGCCCCATACCGGTGTCGTCGTACACCTCGAACAGCACGGCCGCGGCCTTCTCACCACGACCGGCCAGCTCACCAACAACTGCGGCCCGACCAGCAAACCCAGCCGGCCTATACCCCAACGCGGCAGCGATCCGACCACCGGAGACACCCTCCAGCCCCACCGAACCCAACTCGGACCAATTCACCAACCCCGGACCGTGCAACTCATCCAACGCCTCGAACGCCACCGGCACGCAGTCATTCACATGACCGACATCACCGTGCGGCACCGAACGGATCGGTGCAATGCCGTTCGTATCCACCGAACGGGACCGGCTACCCCCGCTCGCCGGCGCGGGAGCTGCCTCGGCGGCATGGTCCGGGCGGCTCGGGAGCGCCCCGGCACCATATCGGGCGCGGACCCGGTCGGCGACGCCGCGGTACAACGCGGGGACGAACTCCGGTGTATTCGGGTCGGCGTCGACCAGATCGATGCCGATGATCTGCAACGCCCGCAGCACTTCGTACAACGAATGATGTTGCGATGCCACGAAAGCGATGACCGCGAACAGGAAGTCCTCCCATTCGACATCCTGCTTCGCCCAGTCCTGCGGAGTCATGAACCATTCGGTCGGGGCCATGAAACGTGCGGTGCTGCCCGCGACTCCCGCGGTGATCGGGATACCCCGGACCACCGCCATCTCCTGAAACCAGGCGCTGCGGTTGTCGAATTCGACGAGCGCTGTCCCCGGCCGCCACGGCAATGCGACATCGAAGAGCCGGAAGTCCGTATTCGCCACGGCTGCTGGAGCGATCGGTCCTTGGTCATGGAAGACGATCACGCGGTCCACGACGGCCTTGCCGGACTTGTATACCCGGCGGCCCTGGGAGTCGTAGGTGTAGAGCACTTCGACGTGACCGTGCTGATCGCCCGGGATACGCAGCAACTGCCGCTCCAAGCGGCCGACATCTACTCGGCCGCGCGGGTCCCGCGGTAGCACGAAGTCCGGCCCCAGTACCTTCTTTCGCAACAGCCGCAGCTGCTCCGGCGGAATCGCCGCCAACTCCCGAGGCGATAAGGGCATGCCGAGGTGCAACAGGTTTCCGACGGTGAATGCCCGGCGGCGCTGCGCCTCTGTTTTCCGGTCGCGGTTGGCCGTATTCCTGCCCTGGTATTCCTCGACCGCGGCCTGCGCCGCCGGAGTGTCGCGCACAAAATACGAAACCTCGCGCAAGTCCCGCTCAACGATCTCGGAGTCCGGTTTCGCGTCCCGGATATTCCGCAGAACCGGGCGCAGCGCATCGATGTCCAACCCCGCGGCGCCCGCTGCCAGCTCCCAATCATCCGCGTTGAAAACCGCGGCGAGTCCCTCGTTCAACGTGGTGCCCGCCGCACTCTGCACCTCGGCGTTGCGAACCAGCGCGTTGAGGATCGCGGACATCAGCTCCCGCAAATTCCCGTGCCGACGCAGTTCTTCCAGCGATACCCACCGCGGCACCGCACCGCCCCATTTATCCGGATCGCGCACCGTCTCCGGCGCCCCCGGAACGTTGTAGGCGTAGAAGGCGGAGTCGATCTGTTCCGACGTCGCCCACGGGTGCAGCTGGGCCAGCACCGCACGCAACCGATCCAGCACAGCGACCGCGGCCCGACGCACCTCGGGCCGGTGATACAGCGCCCGCACCAGGGCAACCTCGTTCTCGGTCCGCAGCTGGCGCCAGTTGGTGACACCGTCGCCCGAGCCCTGCGGTGCGCGCACACCCGATGCGCCGGTCGCTTCCGAAGTCTCCGGCTCCGTGGCCGGAATCTGTTGCTCTTCCGGCCGCTCATCGGTCGACGGCATGCCGTCTTCTGGCCGAGCACCGAGGCGCACGCCCTCCAGCGCCCGCGGCACGAAAGACGGCACCTGCCCCGGCTCCAACGGATGTTCGGCTACCCCAGCCTCGTTCACGAAGATCGCGAACACCTGATCGATCACCGAGCGACGCCGCACCCAGTCATAGAACGAGATCTCGCGGCCGTCTTCCTCGACCACGACGTCGCCGTATTCGTTCCGTTTCACCGCCACCGCATGTCCGAAACCGGTGACCTCGGTCAACCCCTGGAAGGTCACCCCCATGAGCACGGCCCCACCGTGCTCGGCGACGTGCTCGTGTACCGCGTGCACCGTCAAGGGTTCCTCATGCCAACCCGCGCGCATCTTCATCGCGCCGTCTCGCGGATCCGTCCCGGCGAGCCCGGCATCGAACCCGGCCAGCTCGGCAGGCGGCTCCACACCCACTGCTCGCCAGACCGCCACCCCGGCATCGATGAAACAATTCTTCGGCGCGGCCCCGTCCAGATGGACGACCATCTCAGCATCCGGCCGGTCGCGCCAGCCGTCGTCGTCGTTACGCGGCCCGACGCGAGAATCCTCTTGAACGGCCCGAGCGACTTCCAGCAGCGCGGTCTCCAGTTCGCCGCCGCGACGGTGCGTCTCGTCGGCCGGGCGCAGTTCCTCGACGCGGGCGTCGAGTTCGCGGACATACCCTTCGAGCCGCTCGAAGTGTCGGGCCCAGTGTTCGCGGTTCTCGGCGGCCTGCGCCATCGTGTCCAAAATCCGGGTTATTCGATCACCCTCATGGCTCTCGCGGCGACCGCGTAACCGTCCGAGCACGCCGGACCGTCCTCGGGCACTCAACCGACGTATCTGGTCGAGCGCGTCGGGGCCGGTGCCCAACCGTCCCTCGTCCTGGGGCCGCTCCGCGAGGTAGGCATGGCGACGCTCGAGGAGGGTGAGCTCCTCCCGCTGGTACGCCGAATACACCTGGTGCAAGGTGTATTCCAGATTTTCCAGTACCCGGACCCGGGCAAGGCCGCGCTGATGGTCACGGCCCTCGGCGATTTTCGCGTCGATTTCACGCAACCGCGTCCATACGTCCAGCGCGGTGTGATCGCCTCGTTCCCGCAGCGTGGCACCGAGGGCAGCCATCCGGTCCGGCGTCAACGCCGCCGCGTCATCGGATATCAGTGCGGCCAATTCCGCGACAGTCTTCCCGCGCCTGCGATGCAGCCGCGCCAACCTGTTGTAGCTCAGACGTTTCGGGTCGATCGCGGACACGTCGGAGTCCGCTGCCACCGCGTCGGCGAGATCACCGTACCCGTTGTCCCGCAGCACAAACCGCGCGAAGTGGCTGATTACCTCGACTACCTGAACGCGTTCTTCGGCAGCCCACCAGAACCGATCACCGCTCAGGTGGTCTATTTTTGTCACCATGTCCCCGGGCATCCACCGCGCGTCCTTGACCACGCGATACTCGGTTACCCCATAGCGCTCCATGAGTGCGGCCAGGCTGTGTCGGCCGGTGATATCGAGCAGGTCGTTGCTGTCCGGGATATGTACGGCGCTGTGCACCGGCGCCCATGTCCCGTCACGCTGCGGCCTGCCGATGACCACGATGTCCCAGCCGGTCATGTTGTGCAAGGCGGAGGAGAACCGGTGGCAGAGCGCCTGTCCGAACACCACTTCGACGTTTCGGTCGATGTCATTCGCGGTGAAGCGGTACGTCGCACCACGGAAATCGGATATGGACAACCGGAACTCGGTATTTCCGTCGAAATCGAGCGTCAACGGGGCACGGCGCCAGTTCTCCTCGGCACTGTCGGACGGAGCCAGCGACTCACGCAGCCGACGTAGCTCGGTGCCCAATCGGTGCGGCGACGGCGGCCCCGCGCGGGACTCGGCACGATCGTCCGGCATGCCACCGATCGGCACTGCCGGGGCGGAGTCGCCGAGCACCTCGCTGCGGTCGCGTCCTTCGTCGAACCGCACCTCGGGGCGACCATCGATGCCGATGACGATGCCGTGCACCGCAGTGATATTCCAGCCGGCCCGCTCGTAAAGCCAAGTGCGGTAACCCCGCTCACTGGACCAGGTCTTTTTCCTTCCGTTGATCTTCTCGGTGATCACCACCCCGCCGTCGGCGGTGCGCTCGATCGCGAAGGCGTGCGCACCCGCATCCCCGAATACCATCGCGCCTGCGATAAACCCGACTTCCCCGTCGCGCACCATCCGCAGCGCCGTACGCAGACCATCGACACCGGAGCCGAAACCGCCCTCATGCCAGTCGGCGCCCAGTGCCCGCGCCAGCTCGTCTTCCCGGACACCGTTGGCTTTGACCCCCGGACTGTCCACGAGCGCAGGCGCATTCGGCACAATGCCGGCCACTCTCTGCATGAAATCCCTACCGGCGGTGGCCACCGCCGGGGCGCAGTTCATCAGGCCGCGCAGCTTCTTCGGAAGTCCCTTGACTGCCGGGCGCTGATAGGGGATCACGCTCTCGGTGGCAGCGGCGCCCGTTCGGCGTTGAATCGCTCGCTGCGGCTTCCGGTCGGCGGGGTCGGTGTCCAGCAGCTCGGCCACCAGGCCGACCCCACGCTGCCGCAGTTTCGCGACCGTCCTGACCTCGCCACCCAGCTCGCCGGCAATCTCGGCATCCGACCAGCCCAGCAGGAAAAGCTTGATCGCGTCCGCCGTGTCCGGGGACAAGAGCGCCAGGCAGTGCAGGAAATCATCGGGATCGTCGGCCAAAGCTTCGATGACTCGCGGGCCCGCCGCGCCACGGGGTCTCCACACCCAGACACCAGCAAGGTTTTCGGCGAATTGTGCCCCGACATTCGCCTGGAGATCTTCGACCCGGTCTGTGGTGATCCCCAGGTCCGCGGCGGTCTCGGCAACCGAGCGCCCCTCGAAAATGCGCCGTTCGATGACCTTGCTGCGCATGTCGAAATTCAGCACCCGCATGCCATCTCGCAGCCGGCGCGGGTCGATCCGGCCCAGCGACTCGACCATCCGCCACGCCTCGTCGGCGCTGACCCAGCCGAGCTTCGGCTCGGCGCCGAACAGCTCGACCGCTCGACGGGTGGCGTGCTCGCGCAATGCGTCCAGGATCCCGGCAGTCTCGCCGAGCCCTGATCCGGCACTGGGCGCAGCCGGATCCGGCTGGAGCTGTCCGGGTGATGTAACAGGCGTCGGTGCGACACCCGTCGTTGCGCCCGCGAGGTTCGCGAGTGGGTAGCTGCCGGTCGGTTCCTGCCCAGGAGTCAACGGACGCAACGGCTTGCGATGCGCATCGAACACGATGCCGTGCAGCCCGCCCTTCGGCTGCCGCCATTCAACGAACAGCACATCGATGACCTGGTGGCCCTTGCGTTCGTGCACCCACACCCGGCCATCGTCACGCCGGTACAGCATGAACGCGTGCGCGCCGAACGGTTCGTGCGCGACGGCACCCATGACGAACTTGCCCTCGGCAGCCAACGCACGCATCTGCTCCAGGGATTCGAAGGGCTCTTCTGCCCAATCGGCCCCCAACAGCTTCGCGAATTCGACCGGGTTCAGACCTGCCAGCCGGATCTGTTCGTCGAACAGCGACGGGATTTCCCCGGCCAACTCGAAACCGAGCAGCCGCGCGAAGTGCAGGATCTCGAGCGCACAGATCTTCGGGATGTCGTCGGACCGATGTGACAGCTGCGCTCGGCTCGGCTCGACCGCACCATCGCCTACGCCCGGAACCGCCCGCGTCGGCCTGCCGCGCTCAGCGTGTCGATCCGGACCGGGCGTTGGGCGAGCACCCATATCGGGTTCCGGCTCGGCCAACAGCTCCGTCAGCTGAGCAAAAGCCTGATCCAACCGCTGGTTGTACCGGAGTTCGACATCGGGGGTCTCCATCACCAGCCGCTCGAACGCCACCGCCTCGAGCTGGTCCGCGGCGGCACGCAACCGAGCGAACCGATCCTCCCAAGCGACGTATTGTTCAGCGGCCGTGCGCAACCGATCCAGCTGTGCCACCCGCGACCGCCAATTTTCACCTTCGCCGACGACCTCACCGATGCGCGCGACCAACCGCGCCGGGTCGATCGGATCGGTGACGGTGCCCAGATACTCCACTTCGGCGGGGAAATCCGCGATGCACTCGGTACGGATCGTGAAATAACGCCGCTTGGCCGCCAATCGCTGCCGATGGCTGCTGCGCAGATTGTGTTCCAGCGCATCGAGCTGCGCGGCCCGCTGCGCCGCGATCGGATCCGCACGCAGTTGCGCCCGCAACCCCACCAGCATTTCGCCGAGCCGCGGCCGGGGTGCCGCCGACCCGGCCTTCGCGGTCCGCGTGAGATCGGCGAGCAGATTGTCGAACAGGTCGTTCATCTGGTGGCGTGTAACGAGTTTCGCTTCCTCCGTGGGAGCCAGGCCGACCGCGAGATCCGCCCCGAACAGCCGGCCGGCGAGCTGATCGAGGGTGGCAGCCGCCGAAGCGAAGTGCACGAAGGCATCCCGGGTGTCGATCCGCTCATGCATACGCGTCGCGGCGTCGCGCAGCACCAGTTCCACGCCGACGAGTTGCGTGAGGCGGGCGTCGGCTCGCTGGATGGTGGCGAAGGCCAGCGTCGCCTCGAACAAGTTCAGGAAGACGACATCATCATGGATGTCATCGGTCGGCCGGGAACGGATCGACTGGTCCAAATCCTGCCACACTCGCCGAGCGATCATCGGGTCGGCGAATACGTCTACCGACATTCCGTGACGCGCGGCAACCGCCGGCATCAGCTCGCGGAATCGCTGTTCCCAGTCCGCACGCACCAGCGAGCCCGGCGCCAAAAGCTCATCCAGGCTGGTGTTCGCGTCGTCGGCCAGTTCGCGCAAGACAGCCTTCGCTTGGGCACGGCGCTCGACTTGCTGGAAAGCCAGCGTCACCAACGACTTTCCGAGATCAGGCTCTTGCTCCCGCGGGTCGTCCGCCTCATGTGTGTTGATCACGACCTGCGGCCGCTGCTCGGACCGATACCGCGGCTCCAGCAACTCGGTGACGCGTTCGACAAACGCCGCAAGATCCGGCCCCCGCCACACCAGTGTCGCCACCGCCGCGTCGTCGTCGGGCGACCGCAGCTCGGCAACCGACGCGTTGTGCCGGTCGAGGCCGCGTATCAGACTCTCCCGCAGCGAGATCGGGTTCGTGCGCCCCACGGTCGCATGGACCTCTATCCGCCGCGCGGTGCCGAGGTCACCGAGCACAACCTCCGCGCTGCCGCCCCACCCCAGCGAGAGCGCACGCGGCTCCGGGAAATTCCCCACCTCGCTGGAAAGCCAGCGCAGCAGCACCCGCAGCTGCCACAACTCCTGGCGCCGTTGCTCCCGCAGCTCGCCCGGCTGCGCCGGCACCGCACGCTCTAGTTGCACCAACTGTGCCTCGAACGGATACAGCGACGGATCCTCGAGCTGCGGATCACCGTCGAACTGGGTTCGCATCTCGGGCGTTTCGCACGCCTCGAGCACGATGTCCACCCCGGCATCGTGACCAGCAAGCAGCACCTGTGCCCGGCTACCGGTGAGCGCCTCCCTGGCCGCGTTCATCGACGCCACCCGATCCACCAGGTTCCGGGCATCCACCGCCGTCCGGATTCGCTGCGTCTCGCTGTCGGGCCTTGCCGAGGCAAGCCGGTCGCTCATGTCGTTGTCGAGCAGCATCACCAATACCACCCGCTTGGACGGCTCCCGTTGCTTCTGCCGCTCGAGGCGGTAGGCGGCGGCGGACATCTGGTCTTCGAAGCCGAGGATGCCCGGCACCGGCCCGGGCAGATACCAGATCACCGCGTCCGCCGTTGCCACGATGTCGGCGGCATCGCTGTCTGCCTCGGTATCCCCGATGGCCACCAACAGTTGCGTCCGTCCCCCGTCCGGCACCACGACGCCGTCGGGACCGTGGTCCGGAAGGTACCGGGCCGACAACAACTGGGTCCGCAGCCCGAGTTCCGCGATCTGGTGGCCCACCATCTCTAGCGTCTCGGCGGCCCTTTCCAACTGGTGCAGCCGCGACTGCCGCGACTCGTCGAACCTGCTGTTCCTGCGCTGCTGCTCGATCTGTTCCTGCAAGTCCGCTCGCGCCCAAGTGTCCACGGCCGCCGCGGGCAGCGCACACATCACCTCACCCAGTTCCGGAAACCAAGAGAGCAACTCAGCCGGTGCTACACCCAACTCGCCTGCCCAGCTGAGAATTTCGGCCACGATGCCGCCCCGCCGCCGGGATACCGTGACGATCTCGTCCGGCTCGCCCTGGGAGGACAATGCCGCCGCCAGCGACGACGCCCCGGCCCGATGGACAATGTCCTGCACGGGCGCAACGAGATCGGGAACGGTGGACTCGAGTTCTACCCAGGTGACCGTGCCCGCGCCGTCCGCGGTGCGTTCCACCCCGGCCCAGCTACGGCTCATCCCGATATTGGGCACCGGCTGCAACACTCGGCTGTTGTTGTGCAGCTCGATCCGCAATCTGCCGGCGACCGCGCGCAGCACCAGCGTGAGGTCACCGTAGTGCACCGAGTCTTCTGATCTGGTCTGGTAAATCACGCCGTGGGCCAGCTCACGCACCCGGTCACCGATCTGGCCGACCGACCATCCGACCCAACCCACCAGCTGTTCTTCCAGCCAAGGCTGAACGCTGGACAGATCGGGCTCAGCTACCGACTGCCCCGGGTTCCAGTCCAACTCGGCGCCGAGTTCACCACCAAAGGTCACCATCGGGTTCAGTTCCCCGACAGACAATTCCACCGCCAACTCGGACGCGTTCGCGAAGCTCCGGGTTTGTCCGGCGGGCGCGGCGACGTTCTCGGTCGGGACTTGCTCATTGCCGGGCGCCCAGCGATTCCTGTCGTTCAGCATCCGCTGGGTGATCCGCTCGTGCAGCATCCCCACCACCGGCGCAATGCTCTCGGGCTGTGGACCGAAATCGACTTCCCGATATCGAAGCAGCGTCGGATAACCGCGATCCCAGTCCCACTCGCCCGTTTCGTCCGAGACGATTTCCAGGATCACCCGACCGGACGCACCCTGCGCCGAAGACAGGGTCAATTCGACCGCGAGCCCCTTCTCACCGGTTCCACCGATCCATCGCAGCGATGCGACTTCCACCCGAAAAGCATTGCCTGCCACCGTGCCCGGACCGGTGAACAGCCAATCCGCGGACCGGCCCCGGTCCGAATCATGTATCAGTAGCTCGGCAAGGACTTTTCGAGGCTGAGACAACCACAGGATGCCCTCGTTCATCCCCGCAGTGCCCATATCCTCCGGTCCGGCACGAGGTGCGCGCCGTCTCGGCATGCCCCGCAGCGGCCCCATCGGAGCGTCCCGGCCGCGCACAACCAGTCGACCAGGCCCATCGACGAATTCCCGCTCGGCCCTGCCGAACTCATCGATAGCGACGCCGAAGAACTCGACAGCCCCCGCAGCCACCTTCTCCTGTACCCACGCCATCGCTTGGGCGTAACCCCAGAACGTCCGTTCCACCCCGTTGTCGACCTCGAAGCCGACCACCGTGCCGTCCTCGAACCGCAGCCCGAACGCGTGCTCACCCGACCCGCCGAAACCCATCGCACCCAAGATGGCCCCATGACCGTCGGCCACATGCTCGACCATCTCGCTCAACGAACCGAACCGCCGCCACTCCGCCCGCAACGCCCGTGCGATCTCGATCTCCGGCACCCCAGCCGCCCTGACGACAGGGTTGTCCTCGACCACACCGGGCGCCGTGCCGGTCGTCCACTCCACGAACTCCCCGACGAACCGCACTGCCCTGGGCGCGCAATTGTTCCAGTGTGGGATCGCGCCAGGCGCATCGACGCCCGCGATGCGGATGTCTGCGGCAACGACCTCGGCCACCAGGTCGATCACCGCGCCGAGCCGCCGTCTGAGGTGCTCCGCCCATGTCGCGGTCGGCGCCAGCCTTGCCTGCAGGTCGCGCAGTCGTACCAAATCGTCGAGGCCGGGCGCCGTGGTGGAGACACCGAATTCCGCCGCCGCCGAATACGGCAACGCAGCGATGGCGTGGTCCCGACGCGCCACACCCTCCGCCCGTAGCCGCGCCGGATCCATCGGTCCCGGCGCGGGGTTGTCGACGCCGAATACGGCTGTCGCCGAGCCGCGCAACGCGGCGCGGTCCTGGCGTGCTCCCACCTGCGCGTCACGCGGTACCGGCTCAGGGGTCGGTTCATCGTGGGGCCCGGACTGCGGCGACAGCTGATACTCGGTGGTGCCATCGGTGTAGGCAGGGACGGAAGCCGGGGCCGGGTGAGAGGGGTCCGTCTCGCCGAACATCAGGGTCTGCGTACCGCGATCACTGTCCACCGTGACCTTCAGCCGCCGGTCGCCGGGAGTGCAGTCCAACTCCGCGGTCACCTGGCCGTCGCGCGAAGACAGCAAAGCGAAACTCCACGCGGCGACCTCGGCGACAGCGGTGCCCACCTGATGTGCGGGCCAGCCGCGCAACAGTTCTCGCACCGCATGCTCGACGCCGTGAACCTGTGCCTTGCCGATGGTGCCGATCGGGAGTTCGACCACCACGGTGGAATCACTGCCGGCGATTACCGAGACCGGCGGGCCGTCCGCACCGACGACCTGGAGGGTGTGGTCCTCGCCGGTCGTCGTCACCGCCGGCCGGGTGCCGTCCACCGACAGCGCCCGGTCGAGGATGGCGACGATCGCGTCCCGGGCGGTGTCGTCGATTCTCGTTGCCGCGCGCACGGTTTCGCGAATGACGTCGGCACCGGATCGAACCGGTTCGGGCTCGGGCTCCATCGAATCCGATCGCGGATGTATACCGAGTTGCTCGGTCACATGACCGACATCACCGTGCGGCACCGAACGGATCGGTGCAATGCCGGAATACGCCGACACAGGGCCACCGCTATCGGGGCCGGGGAGCAGCCCTCGATTACCCCGGCCTCCTCCCGAATCATCGTCTCCCTCATCGAAATACAACGCCAGGTTGCCGCGGTCGGTGTCGGCGGTGACATCGAGCTGCCGGGAACCCCTCGAACCCGACAGCTCCATGGTGAACACACCGTCGCCCTCGGTGAGCCGTGCGCCGGGACGCGGACCGATACCGGCAAGCCCTTTCAACACCGCGGTAAACGTCCGGGTAACTGCATCGGGATGGGTCCATCCGGTCATCAGCTCCGGCAGCAGCAGCTCCGCCTGCAATGCCCGGGGCTGCGACTGAGCCTTCAGACGTGCCTGCACTCGTACCGTGCCATTACCCATCTCGACGTCCAGCAGCCGGGCGCCGTCGGCATCGCGCACCTGAACGCGATGTCCGGGACCGATATATTCCACCGGCCAGAGCCGGGCACCGTTGTGCTTCAACGCTTTTCCGAGCACTGCGGTGACTGCGGCCCGGTTGTCGGCGCCGAGATCCGGCATTTGGGCGAGCGCTTCGGCGATCTGGGTTTCCGGTGACTTCGGCTCCGGAACCACAGGATGGATCTGCGCGTCGAGCTGCCGGGCTTGCGCCTCCCGCTCGCGCAGCAATTCGACGGCCCGCACGATCGGATCCACGGCCAGGAACCGTTCACACAATGCGGCCATCCGGTCGACGCGATCGCCCAGCGAGTTCGACAACTGCTGGTGCCGCTGGGCCTGGCCCAGCAGGTTGTAGGCCTGGTCCGCAGTGACCTGCGTAGGTTCGATACCCAGGAATCGGGCCAATTCGTTTTTCGCCTGATCGCGCTCCTGGGTCAGGTCACCCACCAACGGTGTGCCCGGCCGCACTTGTACCGGATCCAGCGAGCGCTCGAAGGCTAGAAGATCGCAGGTGGCACGCTGGCGGTCGGCCTCCTCGTAGGCACGGACCGCAGCGTCGAGTGCAGCGGCGCGGGAAGCCCATCGGTGATACGCGTCGATCGACCTGACGAAGGCACGGGTCCGCGAATCGGTGGCCCGCCGAAGCAGTTCCAGTTCACCGGAAACCGGTCCCAATTCGGCCAGCTTCTCATCTGTCAGCACTGCCAGTTCGGCGCGCGCCTTATCGCGATGCTCCAGCGCCGCACGCAATTCCGGGACCAGCGCAGTCAATTGCCCCTCGACATCGAGCTCAGTCCAGGGCTCGAGGTAGGAATCAGGGTGTCCGCCTTGTGCATCCAAGGTTGTTCGGCCAACCGCTGTGGCATCGACCCGATCATGCCCACCAGCATCGCGCCAGGCCGAACGATAGAACTCGGCGTAGCTCATTCCGTCCAGTCGTGGCCCGACCTGCTGCAGAAGCGGTAGTACCGCGGCAACACCGGCCTGCCGGGCAAGTTCGAGTTCGGCTACCGACGGCGGGCGCCCCCGCGCAGCCGCATCGAGGGCACGGCGGAATGCCTGCGAATAGGTGAGTTCCAGCGAATCCGGTGGTTCCGTGTCGTGGCCGGCCTCCCGCAGTTGCCGCATCGCCTCGGCTCGCGCCGCCTGCGCTATCGCTTCCTCCTCGAGGCGAGCGGCCACGTATCTCTCACGATCCGGATCCATCACATCTTGAATGGCACTGCCAGCGCTGCGATTGCGCTCGTGATGGACATGCACCGCGCCCGCGACCATGGCGGCGGCAAGTTCGGCATCGGAGGCGCCGACATCGAGCACCAGAACCTTCCGGGCCGGGTACAACCTGTCGTCGGCGTTCGCCTCCAAAAGTATGTGGATGCCACTGCTCAGCAATTGGTCTGCCCACTGCCCGATTTCGGTCTCGCGCAATATCTGTCGGACCCGGCGTATACGGCGAGCTGACGTCTGTTCGGCCAAGTCCAACCAGGGAACCTCGGGCAATTCAGGCTCCGGGCGTGGTTCCGGATTCCGGATCAGCTCCACCTGCACCACAGCATCCACATCGCTGCGGGCCGAGCGGTACTCACAGCTCAGACCGAACAAATCCGGAAGTTCAGCGTGCGCGGCAATCGCGTTGTCGCGCAGGCGAAGATGATCGGCCTCATCGGCCACAACGACCAGGCGTGGTCGATCGCCGCCGATCACCGCGACATGATCGGTCAGCAGCATGCCGGGCTCGTGCTGGAGCACCACGTTCAGCACGTCACGCGCGACCGCCGCATCGACCGCGGCGTGGGTCGCGGCCGCGTCCCGCGCCGCCACATACCGCCATGCGACCAGGTCGCGCAGCAGCAGATCAGAATGTTCCCGCCGGCGAGTATCGGCAGGCGACGTGCCGGTGGGCTGGACAGTACGATGCCGCTCGATCGCGCGCTCCACCATTGCGAGATCCCGGTCGGCGGCAGTTCTGGCCAGCACCAATCGCCGGATCTCTGCCGCTTTCTCCGGTGTGCTCGGAGTGTGTAGGTTCACCTGATCGACTTCGGCCCGGCTACTGTGCCATTGCGCCTCGGCCCTTGCCACATAGTCTGCGGGTGTCCCGTCCGCTTCGGGCATCGCCAGGAATTTTTTAAGGGCCCTGACACCGGCCCGATAGCCGACAGCCTCGAGTTGCGACTCGGTGAGGTTCGGAGAATTCTTCCGCGCAAGCGCAACCGCAACCGCGGCATCATAGGCGTTGGTGAAGACCGGGTAACTTCTCCGAGGGCTGACCTCGTAGCCGCGTGCGATCATCGCCTTGATAAACAAGGATTGTGTGGCGAAAGCCTTTGCTTCGTGATGCAAAACAGCATCGACATATTCATCGAGCGACATCGTGAAGCGGTTCACGAGACTGCCTGCAAGGAAATCCACGGCGTGCTGGTTTTCGTGAATCAAGTCAATCGCCTGGGAAAGAAAATCACGACCCGATGCCAGGATGTACCTCGTTAGATCCTTGGATCTGAATTCACCGTTCGCGTCCAGCAGATGCCGCACATGGCGAGTCTTGACGGTGGGCACCAACCATGCCGTCCATTCCGGCCCGGCCTCGGCCACCATCGCCACTACCTGATCGGCAATGGGGTTCTGCGACAAACCGACCGCGAACTCGAGATCGGCAGCATTCGCCTGTGCCCCAGGCAGATCCAGCGAATTCCCGAGGCGATCGAACCCGACCGCCCACACCCCCTTCAAATCCACCAACCCCGCACCCATCACATCCTCGAACCGACCGAACACCCCCTTACCCGGATCCTCGATATGAATTTCACCGTTCCGCACCACCAACCGGAACGCATGCCCGGCCACACCATGCTCGTCTGCCTTGTCGAAACCGTCGAACACCAACACCGACGCACCCTCGCGCTGATCCTCGGGCAACGCCAGCAACGCGTCCACAACACCCCGATGCGGACGAACCGGATCAATCGCAAACCGCCGAACATGCCTCGGATCCGCCCCCGCGATACGCACGATGTCCTTCACCACCATGCCACCCAGACCGAGCTCCGCCGCACTCGGAATCAGGTCCGGAGCAACCCAATCCAGCAACTCCAACACCAGCCGCCCGCACTGATTGGCGATGTGGCCCGCCTCCCGCGCACCGGCCGAATCCTCCGGCGCGGCATGAACAACCACACCATCATCCACCGGATCCGAAGGCAACTCCGCTGACCGTGCCACCGACCAGAGTTGAGCCTCCTTGTGCCCCACAGCTTTTCCGAGCACTGCGGCGACGCCACGTAGATCTGTGAGCCGAGCTGCGGCGGGGTCGGTCTCGGTATCGGACTCCGGTTCGATCCCCTTCGCGTCGGTCCACACCCGCTTGTAGATCTCGGCATAGGTTCCGGCGGCCAGCCGCGGTCCGACGTGTTCCAGCAACGGCAGCACTGCTGCGATGCCGGCCTGCCAAGCGCGTCCGATGTCGGCCGCCGATAGACGACCGGGCTCCACTCCGTCGAGAACCTGCTGGTAAGCCTTCGTATAAGCCAGTTCCAGCGGATCGGGGGCCGCTACATCAGGCGGTTCGGTGTCGGGACTGTCTCGCCACAGCTGTCGTAATTGCCGCAGCGTTTCGGCGCGCCCAGCCTGTGCCTCGGCTTCCTCCGCGAGCCGGCGCTTCACCCACTCGTCCGGGTCGTCGGAGGTCATCAACTCCCGCACCGCGGTATGGCCGCGAGCCTGTTGCTGCTGGACATGGAAAGCACCCGCGACCATAGCGGCGGCCAGTTCCGCATCGGAACCACCGATATCGAGCACCAGCACTTTCCACAGCGGATACAGCCGGTCGTCGGCATGCGCGTCCAACAGCACATGAATGCCGTTGTCGCTCAGCATCTTATCGGCCCACCGGCCGGTCTCCGTCTTACGCAGCAACTCCCGAACCCGGGCGACCCGAGTCGCAGAAGCCTGCCCGGCCAAATTCAGCCACGGCACTCCCGCCGGCTGCGGTTCCGGCTGGAGTTGAGGACTCTCGACCCGGTCCAGGGTCACAATGCCGTTCGAGTCGCTGTCGGCAGACAGATACTCACAGGCCATATCGGCCAAATCCGGACGGTCGGCGATCGCGGCATCCCGCAGCCCGAGATGATTTTCCGAGCCGGTCACCACCACCAGACGCGGTCGGTCACCGGCGACCACCGCGACGTGATCGGTCAACGGCCGGCCGGGCTCGCTGTCCAGCACCCTGCGCAATACATCACGCGCTACCAGCGCATCGACCTCGTCGCGGCGGGCAAGTGCATCCCGCTCCGCTGCCGCCCACGCCGCCTCCACATCGCGGAGCTGCAGCGCGGCATGGTCGCGGCGGCGTGTTTCGGCGTGTGACACCGGTCCGGGCGAAATAGCGCTCTGTCGCTCGTACTCCTGTTGGAGCACGCGATCCACCAGGTCGAGATCACGGTCGGCAATAGTTCGTGCCAGGGCCGCCCGGCGGATATCTGCCGCACGCTCTTGTGTGGTCGGCTCGTGTATGTTCGACTGCCCCGCGGACGCCCGGACATCGCGCCATTCACGATGCGCCTTCGACACATACGACCCGAATCTGAAAAGCTTCTTGACCGATGCCATGGCTTCTTCGAACTCATCCGGCGCTGCGACGAATTCATCGAACCGGTTCGGGCGCACGACATATTCGTCGAACTTGTGCGGCGAGGCGAGAAACAGCTCCAGGGCCCGAGCACCGGCCGCGAACCCGATCGTCATTTGCCGCGAATCCGGGACATTCGGGTCAGCTTTCAGAGCGGCCGTGACTGCCGCGTCATGGGCCTTTGCATAGACGAAGAAGTGAGAGCCGTGCGGGGTATCGACGGCGTACCCACGAGCCCGCATCGAGATGGACCAGACTGCCTCACGAGCGAAAGCCCGTGCCTCACGACGCAATACTGCGCGCGTGTACTCGGCGATCGGCATGGTGCGCGCGTCCGCCCGAGGTTCGTCGGTGAAGTCCACTGCATGCTCGTTCTCGTGAACCAGGCCCTTACCCCTGGTCAGCAGATCCAATCCGGATACGGGGAGGAAATAGGTCATCTCGGCGGATTCGAAGTTCCCGGCGACACCCCGCTCCATGTCCGGCACATGCCGCATCTCGACGCCGGGTAGCAACCGCGCCAGCCACTCCGGACCGGCCTCGGCCACCACTGCCACCAGCTGATCGCCGATCAGGTCGTGCGCCAAACCGAAGAACTTGTCATCCGGCAGAGCGGGCAGTCGCGGGTCGCCGAGCCCCTCCACCAACGTATGGTCCTCAGCCACCGCTGCCCACACCCGGGTCGTCCCCGCCGGCTCCTCACCCGGCACAAACGCCTTCTCGCGGCCTCGATCCAACACCACGATCTCACCCTCGCCGCGGTGCACCAGCACAATCGCATGGCCCATATCCATGCCGTCGTACTCCTCGAAGACCACGGCCTTTGCCCCCGCCTTACGACCTCGCAAAGCCTGAGCGACCGCAGCCCGACTCGCGAACCCGGCCGGACGGTGCCCACGCAACGCGGCGACAATTCGTTTCCCGGATGCCCCTTCCGGTCCCACCTCGCCCAAGGCTGACCGATCCACCAGACCGGGTTCCAACTGGTCGAAAGCCACCGGCACACAATCATTCAGGCCGACCCGCGCACCGGTCGAATCCGCCGGTGCGGCATGAGCGACGACACCGTCGTCGACCGAAACCGACGGCAGCACGGATACCCGCGCCTGCCCGTACTGCCTCCCCGACCGAGAACCACCGATTTCGGCAAGCACAGCGTCGACACCAGCCGCGTCACCCCCGGATCCGCGCGGTGCAACGAATGTCCAGGTATCCGGCGGCAGACGGTTATCGACGGCATGGCTGCTATCGGGGCGACCGGTAGGCGCGGCCGCAGGTCGAGCGCCATATGGCCCAACCCGTTCCCCGCGCACCGGCCGGAAGCCGAGTAGGTCGTTCGCAACCGCGTCCCCAACCGGTCGATCCGATTCGACCCAATCAGACCGATGCAGCTCGAACCAGACCCGTTTCTGCCAGCCCTCCTCGTGGTAGCGCAGCAGATCGACACCCGACCGCATCCATGGCCCGTCGGCCGCTTCGACCCGGCCCGGCACGGGAGGTAGATCGACCTCGGTATGAAAAACGGTCTTCTCGTCGAAGACGGTGACCCGCAACAGATCACCGGTCGTCTCCACCGCGACTTGCACATTGCCGGAGGTATGCACCAGTGCGTTGTCCAGCAGGGTGCCGAGTATGCCGGCGGCGTGCTCGATGTTCACCTCGGACCAGCCGGGTAGCTGGTGCGCCAACCAGGACACCGCCGCTGCCTTCGCCTGCGGATCGACCTCGGTGTCCCGGGCGCGTACAACATGCTGCACGCGTCGCGTCGATCCATCCGTCGTGAATACGGTCGCGGCGGGCTCCGACGCCGTCTGGTTCGAGGCCGGCGATGCTTCGCCGGCCTCGAACCACACGGCGCCCGATGCTGTCATCCACGCAGTCAGCCGTTCCCGCAGATCACGCACTATCACCGCGACCCGATCCGGCTCCGCGCCGAAATCGACATCGCGAAGCTCCACCGTCGCAACGCCATCCACCCGCCGCATCACCACGGTGACCCGGCCGGGTTTCCCGCGCACCGGGTCGAGCTTCAATACCACTTCGATGCCGTCGCCAGAGGACTCCATCCCGACCAGGTCCACGGAGAAGCCGACGCCGTAGCCGACGAGCAATCGTGCGATATCGCGGCCACGCCCCGCGAGGACCTCGTCGAACGTCAACGCGCCGAACTCGTTCCGCCACAGCAAACCCGGCGGAGTGAAGTCATCGGGATCGAAGTCGACCGTATCGAGATCGATTCCTGCCTCGGCCAGATCGAACAACAGGGTTGCGGCGTTCTTCGGGTCGGCGCTCACGTTCGCGAACAGCCCGCCGCCCAATGGTTCGAGCTTGGTAAGCCGGCCCTCGACGAACCAGGCGGTCCCGACGCCCGCGATGCCCGGTCCGTTTCCGTTCTCCACGTAGTTGACGTACGCGTCGTAGTGCAACAATTCGCCGCTGTAGTAGTCCTGCGGTCTCGACCCGAGGATCAGCGGATCACCGGACTGGTCGGCAGTGCTGTGGGGATCCCTGTCCGGCCCGAGGAACACCGTGCCACGCCGACCGTCGGGAAATTCCCAGTCGCGGACAACGTGAAGCCGGAACACCGCCGCGCCCGACCGGGGCTCGGTCGCGGAATAAGCGGGAAGCATGGTGTCGTACTCGGGCACAGACGGCGCCACCGCGCCCTCATGCCGCGCACGCAAGCGATCAACCGTCACCCCCGAACCCGGACCACGTACCCCGGCATCATCCGATCGACCCGAAACAGGCTGCCCACCATCGGGATTCCGCCCGAAAACCCGATCCGACGGCAACAGCGAACCCGGATCACCGACTTCCTCGACAACCTCCCCACCCTCCTCGACAACCACCGCCCATACCTCGGCCGGTTCCGGACGCCGCACACCCCACTCATCACGCCGATCGACCCACTCGTCGAAATCCGTCTCCACCCCACCCTCACGAACCACAACCCGGCCGCCACCCTTGTGGACCAGCAACACCGCATGTCCCATACGAGTGTCGCCGTACACCTCGAACAACACCGCAGCCGCACCCACACCGCGCCCAGCCAACTCACCAACCACCGCGGCACGACCGTCGAAACCCCGCGGCCGATGATCCAGCGCACGCGCTATCCGGCCACCCGACACACCCGCCGAACCGACCTCACCCAACTCGGCCCAATCCACCAACCCGGGCCCGTGCAGCACCTCCAACCCCCGAAACGCCACCGGCACACAATCATTCACATGCCCCGGCTCACCGTGCAGTGTCGAAGCACCCCGCCCACCCACTGAATCGACCGACGACGTCCGATTACCGATCACATCCAGCGACAAAGCGAAAGCGGTGAGTTCCGGGACGGTACCGCCGACTCGGTCGAATACACCGTCGACACCGGAGGCATCGCCGCGCAGTCCGCGCCCGGAAGCGAATGCCCGGTGGTCCGGTGACAGATGCGAATCGACTGCGCGGAAGACGTCGGGAGGACCGGCCTGTTCCGTCAATGGCCGGCCGCCACCCATCGTGCCCCGGGCCCGTCGTGACGGCCGGAAGCCGAGCCGGTCGATGGCAGCCGCGACCGCGGGCGAGTCGATGCTGCCGTTGCAGGCGAGCAGAGCGGTACCGGTGGATACCCCGGCAAGGTTCGCCACGTCGGCTATCGTGACGGGCCGTACCGTGTCCAGGATCGTGTACTTGTCGCGATCGGCACCGGGAAGCAGCTCGGCGACAAGCACTTCCGCCAGTTTGACAACGGCACGGGCCCGCAGCCGGGCAGCCGCGTTCGTGGTCTTGCCGAGCGCGGCGGCGACTTCTCCCGATGACAAACCACCGGCGAATCGCAGTTCCAGATAACGCTTCTCGTCGTCGGTGAACCGCTCCGGGTCGAGTTCGCGGACGAGCTCCTCGAACTCGGTCACGGCGTGACGCTGGGCCGCCTCGATCCGCTCGGTTGCCTCGGCGGGGGTGGGTGGCTTGAAGCCGGTGATCTCCTCGGCGAGGTGGCGGATTGCCGACTTGTACAGCTGAGCGAGACCCTGTTCGGTGCGCTCCAATTCGGCCAGCGCGACCACCATCTGCGCACGGGATTCCTCCCTGATGATCCGCGAACGGATACACATCTGCTCATCGGCCGGCAGTTGCCGTAGCGCACGCCGGAACGCCTTCCGATCGTCATGCCAGGTCAGCTTGACGAATTCCAATGCCCGGCCACCCACGGTGGAAACCGCACCATCGGTGAGTGCCGAAGCAACCTTCGGGACGAGCCGATCCTGTAATGCGCTCGCTGCTGAATAGCCCACCCCCATCTCATGGGCGATTTCAGAGATGGTGAGCGGAGGATCGGACAGGAATCGCAGCCTGATGAACTCCCGCTGGTGTGGCGGGAATGTCCGTACTGCGACCCACACCGTGTCGGGCGAGGTGTTGCGGATCAGATCCAGATCGGGACCGCCGCTGGCGGGTAGCTTCGGGCTTCCGGGCACCTGCGCCGGATCGAATTCCATGGTGAGTAGTTCCGCGGCCCGCGCGACGGCGCGGCGCCGCAAACTGTCGGCGGCCTTCGCGGTCAGGTCGAGCGCCTCGGCCAATCCCTCGGCTGGGACAGGTGGCTCGTGCATGAATTCCAGTGCGAGACATTGCCATTGCTGTGGGGTGAACTCATTCCGATACGGCAGCAGCGCATCGGTGTTGGCCGTCAACGCGTCCGCAACAAGATCCACTGCGACGACATGGGGCAACCTTCCCAGGCGCGCGATGGTGACCCGCCACAGTGGCCCCTGACTCAAATAGCGCTCCTCCAGCTCGGGCGGGAGGAGCGGCATCAACTTCTGGGCGATGCGGTAGAGATGGTCACGTACGGATACCTGCTCGCATTGCTGCGACTCAGCGATCTCGGCCACCGAGGCACCCCGCACGAAATGCAGCGTGAAGTAGTCGCGTTGCAGCGGTGTGAGTTCGGACAGATGGAGAGTCAGCGCATCGAGGTCGTCCTTGCTGACCGCCTCGATGAACGCCAACGCCGGACCGGCGGACGCTCCACCGGAGGCATAGTTCCATAGCAAGCGAAGCGGCAGATCACGTACCAGCAGACCTGCCAGCCGGTACATCCGTTTGTGAATCACCCCAGTGGAGACGCCTTCGTCGGACGCGACCTCCGATATCGCCCGGCCGGAAAAGTATCGGTCGAAGCGGGCTCGCTGCTCCTCGGAAAGCCCCGCCCGTATGCGTTGCACTACATCGGGCTCATGAAGCCGGATTCGTAGCAGCGCCTTGACTGCTTCGGCGTCAGTGACCGGCCGACCTCCCGACAGCAAAGCCGCCAGCGCACGAGCGAGACCCGGCTTCTGGCTACGCACCGACCACGAGGTGGTGCCGAGCTCGCGCGCCACCTCGGGCACCTGCATCCGCCGCAGGAACAGCAGCGCGGCGACCCGCTGATCCTGATCGGGAAGTCTGCCGATGGCTCGCCCGAGATCCCCCCGCTCCGCGGCGCGAACCTTCCGCATCTCCTTGCTGAGCCGCGTCTCCCCGATCGGGGTCGGTGCCTCGTTCACCGTCGGGACCGGCGACGACGCTGCGGCGCCGCCCGTGGTCGAGCGAATTCCCGACGGTGTGGCATCGACGATTACGCCGGGCCGCTTCTTCCGGTAGCCGAGCCGACGGGACGCATCCTCCACCGCTGCGCGGGTCGTATCCGACACCACAACGCCGCTGCTCGGCCGAAGCACCTTTCCGGCAAGGCTCAGGCTCACCCCTGCTTCTCGCGCCACATCCGCAACGGTGACCCGCCGCAGCGGACCAGCACTGCGGTAGCGGATCCTGACCTCGATGGGGAGTCGATCGCTCAGAGTGCGCGCGGTCCGCCACAGTCTGGCGCTCACGCCATCTTCGGTCAATGCCCGCGAATTGCGTGCACGGATTCTCCTGGGTCGCCTGGCAGCGATCTCCGGAACAGACAGACCTTGTTCGAAATAGAGTTCGTAACACTCACGTTCCAGCTCGGAAAGATCGCCGAGATGCGCTTCCAGCAGTGCCGATTCATGCGCGTGGACAGCTTCGACCAACAGCAGTACTTCACTGTCGGGGGTCAGCATCTCCGCGAGGCGGGCAATCCGGTCGCGCACCAGGTGATCCACCTCAGGCTCGCCGACTCCGAGGGCCCTGGCGAGCTCCTGCGACGACATCCCATTCTTCCAGTACCGCAGGAAGATCGCCGCCTGGTGTTTCGGTGTCAAGTCATCCAGCGCACGCCGCAGTGCCTTATCACTTGCCTGTGTCAGGACCAACCGTTCCGTCGCAGTCGCATCCCGTTCGACTGCACGACGAATGTCCCGCACCTCAGCCAACCGGCGTGCCTCTTCGGCGTAACGCGCCTTCTCGTCTGCTTCCTCGATCGCTGCGGAAAGTTCTTCGGCCAGGGCGGAAATCGCCGCTTGCAGATTCCCATAGACGGCGGCTCGCTCGACATTGTGTTTTGCAGCGATATCGTCCACCGAGTAGCCGGTGAACCACAGTACAAATGTTTCCCTGTGGGTGGGGCGGGACCGCTCGACCAGCACGCGGAGCACATCGAGATGTTCGTCGCGTGCCGCCCGGAGTATGGCAATCTGGGGCGCGAGCTTGCCATCTGACATGGCCAGGTTCACGCCGCCACCGGCCAGCAGATCTGCCAGTGCCGCACCGTCTGTCGGCAATACGGGCACACTGAGCTCGACCACCAACTGGCGCAGAATCTGCGGCACCATTGCGGCCACCAAGTCGGGACTGAGACGCACCCTGCGAGCAGCGGCCTCGTACGACATACCGCCGTCCATGAACAGGAGCGTGAGCACCCGACGCTGACTGTCGTTGAGCGTCGCCACCGCATTTCCGAAGGCCTCGTTACTCGCCTCGACCAGTACCCGTCGCTGCCCTTCCGTTACCGCCTTCGCGACCGCACGCCGGAAGTTCATATACCGTGCGAAATTCGCCAGCACGTCAGCGACAAGCGACTTGATCCACCGTCCGGCATCCGCGCCCTCTGCCAGCTCGCCGATACGAGCCCCTGCCCTGCGGAACACCTCCTCGATCAACCGTGCCCTAACCCTCGGATTGCGTATCACCGCCATCCACTGGGCCACCGCGGCCTCGTGTTGCACACGCAACCGATCAACCGTCACTCCCGAACCCGAACCACCCGCCTCAGCACCACCCGATCGACCCGAAACAGGCTGCCCACCAATGGGATTCCGCCCAAAAACGCGACCGGCCTCTGGAGCGTTCGCATCGCCGTCGCCACGGTCCTGGGCCGCACCCAGGTTCCCGGCCGGACCACGTCCAGCCTGAACCTTCGCACTCTCGAACTCATCGATGGCCTTGCCCTCGGCATCGAGGCCCGCCACATGGATTTTCGCGGAGCCGATCCAGCCGGAGTTCACCCAGCGCTTTACCGCCCTACCACGCAGCAAACCGCCGGCAGCATTGTCGAAGACAACCACCTCACCAGGCACGACATCATTTTGGCCACGCAGCTCGGGAGGCAAAGCGTTCAGCTTCTCGGCGAAAGCCTCATCGACCCGTGCCACTGCAAATGCGTGACCGAGTCCGTCACCCGCCGGGTCGATACCACCAACCAGAACACCACCGTGCAGACGAACATGCTCGACCATGGCGGCCAAGCCATCTCTACCCGTGCCGAAATGCTGTTCGCCCCAACCGATATTCATGCCCTCGACAAGCTCGACCTTGCCGATACCCGCCAGCGCGATCGCCTCGTCGTTCACATCCTTCGGACGCATCAGCGCACCCACATCACCCGGTACGGCATCGCGAACGAAACACTGCACCAACGGACCACAATTGAACGGCCCGGCTTCGGTCTCGCCCGGCTCATGCCCCGTGTCGGTCAACCACCGGCCGAAACGGTCACCATCCGACTGCGGAACAACCGATGCCTCGGTGGGAGCATCCTGGCTCGCCACCAGCGTGGTCGCTGCGCCGTCTGTGACCGTCGGCTCTGCGGGCAGCAACGGCCCCAACGTGAGCATGGCGCGGTACTGCAAGGCATTGAATGCCCTCGCGTCCAGTCCGAGTGCCGCCGCCGCTTCATCCGGTTCCAAACCCAGCTTGAACCGCTTCTCGAGGTACTCCAGCTGCCGTGGTGGCAGCTCTCGCCGAGCGAGCCGCCAAATCCGCTTCCAGTTCGTCTCCCAGGCTTTTTCGAGCGCGGCCAACGCTTTTCGCGATTGCGGAACCGGCCTCGCCGGACGAGTCTCTGTGCCGGTATCGACTACCTCGGCTGCTGCACCGGCGGCGCTTTCGTGCCGGGCCAGCACCGCCGCCACGCGACCGACAGCACGTTTCTGTAGCGACACAATGTCCATGCCCGCGGGCAACCGCCGCGCGATCTGCCACAGCTCCAGCTCCTCGGGTCCGTACCTCAGCGTCATGAACTGCTTTTGGTACTCGGACCTCAGCTTCGCGACGGCATTCCACACCGCCTGCACCGACTTCTCGTCACCAGCCAGTGCCGCTGCGACCGCATCCAATGCCGGACTACTCGACGCCGCAGGCGGCGTGCCGCCGGTGAGTGCCTCCGCCACCAAGCGAACAGCGCGCTTGTATGTGGAGGGGAGATCATCGACCTCGGGCATCAGGGGCGCGATCTGGGGCATCGTGGGTTCGGTCTGCCCCGGCTCCAGCACGAACTGCCCCGGCTCCGGAGCGAACTTCAGCTTCAACAGACGCTGCTGGTTCTCGGAATTCAATTCACCGACGGCCCGCCAGAACGCCGCAACCGACGCCGCATCACCACTCAGGGCGGCTCGGACCACGTCCATTGCCGGACCATCCGGACTCGAAGCCTCCTTGCTACCGCCGGTGAGCCTGTCCGCCACATCCTGCAGAGCGCGGTACTGCAGCGAACTGACATCCCTGACCTCGGGCATCGCCGCTGCGATCTGCGTCAGCGTGGGTTCTGCCTGCCCCGGCTTCAGGTCGAACTGCCCCGGCTCCGGAGCGAACTTCAGCTTCAGCAGACGCTTCTGGTTCTCGGAATTCAATTCACCGACGGCCTGCCAGAACGCCTCGACCGACTCCGCGTCACCACGCAAAGCAGCACGGACCACATCCCCTGCAGGGCTGTCGTGTCCTGCGTACTTCGAATCAGCATTACCGGCATCCATGTCCGGCTCACCTTCGGCAAGCCTGTCTGCCACATGCCGCGCAGCGCGCGTCAGCAACGACCGGAGATCCTTGACCTCGGGCATCAGCGGCGCGATATCCCTGAGCGTGGGTTCTGTCTGCCCCGGCTCGAGATCGAACTGCCCCGGCTCCGGAGCGAATTTCAGACGCAGCAGCCGTTTCTCGTTCTCCGCCGTCAACCGGCCGACCGCACTCCAGAACTCCCGCACCGACTCCGCGTCACCGCCGAGGGCAGTCCTGACAGCCTCCAACGGGGGACCAACGGGCGTCACGTAATTCTCACGGCCGGTGAGCATGGCCGCCACGTGATGAAGTGCACGAATCCGCAGCGCCCGAATATTCTTCGCCCTGACCAGCTGGTCGACGATGTCGTGACGGATGAGTTCCCGCTGCCCCGGCGCCCGCCCGTAGGTCAGCCTCATCAACCGCTTCTGGTCCTCGGTTGGCAATCGATCGACCGCACTCCAGAACTCCCGCACCGACTCCGCATCGCCGGCCAGCGCTGCCTCGACCACTTCTTCAGCCGACTTGCCGATATACGTCTCCGATCGCAACGCGGCCAATACGCCGCCCGGAACCGGTTGTGCAGCAGTACTTTCGGCAACCAGGCCACGAACCCGGCCCTTCGGCGCCGCACGAGCAATGACCTCGGCACGATCACGACCCTCGACGAACACCCGGCCCGCACCGGGCTCCTTCCCCACGACGATCCCGAGCACCCTGCCGACCCCTACGGCCCGTTCAGCCAGCCACGCCCGGACTTCCGTTTCGCCGACCCAGCGCCGGACCCGGCCACCGACCTTCTCGAACACCTCGACCTGGCCATCGGCTCGCATCTTCACGGCGAACGCATGCGCACCCGCATCGCCGAACTCCATGACACCGGCCACCGCACGGCGCTTACTCGGATCCTTGCGGGCCGCCGGATCGTCGACCAACTGCAATACCCCGAGCAGCCCGCCGATACCGAGTCCGAAACCACGATCCTTCCACTCCCGTCCGACCCCACGCGCGATCGCTTCCTCGTCCACCCCCAGCAGGTCGATTTCCGGCGAGTCCGCCAAACCCGGCCCACGCGCCACACCGATCTCGTCCTGGAAATCATTGATGAATCCGACCATCGCCGGTGCGCAATTGAATGGCCCATCCCGCAACACATCCGGGACCTCGAACGCAGCCGTCTCACCGAAAACCGGCCCACGATCAACACCGACAGCAACCTCGAATTGGTGCGAGTACCTCGGAGCCGACAGCTCTCGCGGGGCGGTGATCAGCGCAAACGTTCGTGCCAGGGCGGCATGCAGCCGCATACTCAGCTCGGCACGCACGCTGTGGAGGCGCGCCAGGTCGAGGTCCGCATCCAGCCGCCTTCGCGCGTCGATGCCATCCTCGTCGACCCAGTCGATCTGGTCCAGGACGGCTTCGATCCTGATACCCAGGTAGTGCCCGGTGTCGAGGAGCGCACTCGCGAGGTCACCGAGCTTCTTGCGCTCGGCGTGCAACCGCGCCAACCGCTCTTCCGCCTGCCGCAACCGGATGACCGCAGCCGCCATCTGCCCAGCGGGCTCGGCGGACTGCGAACGCCCCAGGGCAGCGAGCCGACGCGCCGAATTTCGTTGCTCCGCATGCGCTTCCTCGAGCGCTTTCTCCAGCTTGTCGAACACCTCGGCGCGGAACCCGGCGGCTTTGGTCTCATCGATGAATTCGGCAGCGTCGCGCAATATCACATCGAGTTCGACCAAAGCCAGAATAGCGTCGAACACCGGGGAGCTGCCCAGCGCCGGTCCCAGCTCCTTCGCCATTTCGTCGACCCGGCCCGGCGTCAAATCCTGCGCGGTGACACCGTTGAGCAACCCGGCGAGCTGTTGCGCCAGCGCTGCCCGGCGAGCACGCAACCGCCGCAACTGCTCACTGTCGAATTCGCCCGGGTGCACTCCGAATGGGGCACCATCGCCGACGAGATACTCGCGCTCGGCGTCCAGTTCGGCCGTTGTGCGCAGCCGCAACGCAAAGAGCTCCAGCCCCAGCCCGAACCGTGTGGCCGGCGAGCCATCCGATGCCGGAACCATTCCCGCCAGGGCGTCGTCCAATCGGCGGGCGGCATCACGCAGCCGCTCGGCTTGCGCGTCGATGGCATCGATCGCGTCCTTCGCCGCGCGCAGCCGCTCGAATTCCGCCGCCAGCGGCTCCAATTCGAGCACGCGCAGCAAATCGTCACCGAGCAACATTGCGACCTGAGCAACCGCCGGAGCATCCAGATCCACCCCGGGCAGCGCCTCGGCAAGCTGCATACCGGCCATGGCGAATCGGTCTCCCACAGCCTGCTTGACGGTCGCATCCGGATGCAATTCCCCAGGTTCCCAACCACAGTCGGGAACACCGAGCACCTGCTGCGGCAACAGCGGTACGTTCCGCCTCTCACTCAATTCGGCAGCGACCGTGCCGAGCTCGACAACCTGGGCTGCCAGCGATCGGAACTCCTCGTCACGTTCACCGTCGGCATATGTGTCGAACAGCAGTGCGTCCAACCGGTCGATCATCGTGATCCGAGCATGCAGGCCATCGACTCGAGCGATCCATGAGTACCGATCCCCGAATGCCTGCCTGACCGATGCCTGTACGTCCGGCGGGAGGTGTTCCGACAGAATGTCGATAGCTCGCTGCACCCCGGCCGCATCGGTCACCGTCCCCCGCGGCTGGCTGCTCCGTTTCTCCATTTCCCGATAGAAGTCGGCAAGCTTCGTCGACAATTTTTCCGGCGTCAGATCGTCGGTGCGATAACCGTCTTTGGTCACCAGTTCGGCAAGTACCTGTTGCAGGCGCAGTTCATCGGCGGATCGGATGGCGGCCAGGGCAGCCGGCAGCTGCGGGCCGTTCGGTTCGTCGCCATACTCCGGCGGCAAGGGGGGTCCGTCGCCACCGTCGTCGCCGCGCCCACGCCCGCCCGACTCGGCGTTGCCCTGGACATCGCTATCGAATTGTTCGGAGTCGTTGCGCTCGTGCGCATCCGGAGCCGATGCGTTTTCGTCCGACGCATCCGAACCATCGAGCGAATCCAGCTGCACGACAGTGCCGTAGCGGTCGATGACCACCAGCTCGTGCAGCCCCGCGATCGGCCTGCGGTCCAACTCGCGCGCCAGCTCCTGAACCCGGGCACCGGCATCGACGAGGTCGACCACGATCCGATCGGCTCGCCGCCCTATGACCAAGTGCTCGAGCCATGAGCGCAGCGCCCGGACACCGGACACCGGCGGCACGGCGTGTGCGAACTCCCGGCCGTCCAGACGCAGGTCCAGGCTGCCCCGCTCGACCCGGAAACCCGCCCGGCCCAACAACTTTGCCGATGCGCGCTGCGATCGACTCCAAGTCTCGGTCGAGGCGAGAGGCGCCCCGGCGACTTCGGTGCGCACCCCGACCGCCAAGCCGCGAATACGTCCCCTCGGCGCCGCGCGAGCGATGATTTCGGCACGGTTGCGACCTTCGACGAACAGCTTGCCCGAGCCCGGTGTCTTTCCGACGACGATCCCGAGTACTCGACCGACCTTTCCCGACCAACGAGCCAGCCACGCACGGACTTCGGCATCGCCGACCCAGCGCTGTACCTTTCCACCGACCTTCTCGAAGACCTCGATCCGGCCGTCGGCACGCATCTTCACGGCGAACGCGTGCCCACCCGCATCACCGAATTCCATGACACCGGCCACTGCCCGGCGCTTAGTCGGATCCTTGCGGGCCGCCGGATCGTCGACCAACCGCAGCACCGCGAGTAGCCCCTCGGTCCCAACGCCGAACCCATCCTCTTCCCACTCGAGGCCGATCCCGCGCGCGATCGCCTCCTCGGAGACACCGTGCTGGTCGATCTCCGGCGAATCGGCCAACCCCGGCCCACGCGGCGCGCCGATCTCGTCCTGGAAGTCGTTGACGAACCCGACCATCGCGGGCGCACAGTTGAACGGTCCGTCCCGCAGCGCATCCGGGAGTTCGAATGTGACTGTCTCGCTGGCGACTTCGACGCTCCCGGCGATCGCCGCCGGATCTGCCGCACCGGCACCACGACGCACACCATCGCTGCCGCCGATCTGCCGCGGCGTCGGTGCCGGCGATTCCGGACCGGCGGTGACATTCGGCAGCGGATTGTGTCCGAAATGCTCCAACGCCTCCCGGATGCGCGTCAGCCTGGCCGGATCGGCCGGCTCGAGGCCCCGCAGGAAACGGCGGACCAAGTTGGTGCCTACCTCGGCCCGCCGCGCAACATCCCGCACCTCGGCATTCGACATACGTCGCGGCAGCTGTCCGGCGGAATCGGTCGCCACCACGGAATCTGCTGTGGCCGTGGCGAGTTCCTGCCAGCGCACCGCAAGATAACGGTCGGCGAGCTCGACCAGCTCGACCAGCTCGGGTGAACCCAGGTCCTCGGCCATCCGCCGCAGCGCTGCCAACGGCTGTTCGGGATCTCCGAGCGCAAATCCGCGGTCCAACTCCGGCACAGCCAGAATCCGGCACAGCCCGCGGTCCAGGCGTTCGGCTTCGGCCGCTCGCAGCGCCTCGAGCGACTTCCGCAGGCTTTCGCGTGCGGCGGACGAGCGCACCGCGGTCTTGTTCATCGCCATCGTGCGCTGTGCAATCTTCGCGTCGACTCGGACCTGCTCGCCCAGCCAGGTGGCAACCTGCGCCGCGACATCATCGACGTCCCGGTTCTGCACCATCTGCTGCCACTGCCCGGCCGGCATCAGCCGCAGTTGCATCTGGATGATCTCCACCGCATGCCGCAACATGCCCTGGGTGAGCACACCGCGCTGCAACCCCAGCCGTCGTGTCAGCTCGTTGACCAGGATGGAGATCGCACCGTCGTCGGGCGCCGTCTCGCCGTCAGGTACCGGCCTATCGACAGGTGGGCGAGCGCCGATCAGTCCCTCGGGACCACGGTCCGGTGTCGACCGGTGGCCGGAGCCGCCGCGCGCCCGATGCTCCGATGCGCCGTCGAGGATGCCGCGCACCGCCCGGCCGGCCGTATTGCCGAGGGCGTCCACGGCGTCGGGCTCGATGCCCACGGTTCGCGCAACGACCTCCGTGTCGGACAGTCCCTGCAGGTACACCAGGTCGCAGTACATCCGCTGGTCCGGCGGCAGCTGCGCAATCGCATCCAACAGCGATTCGAGATCACCAGCCATCGCATGACGGACCTCGTCGGGGACGCGCGACCCGACAGCTCCCAACAGGGCGACGCGCTCTATCTGTCGGAGGTCCTCGAGGCGATCCACACCCAGCCGGAACACCGGATTCGGCGACAGCCCCTCATCGGCCAGCGAGAACGTTCCGGTCCGGCCGGGCGCGGGTTCCCGCATCGGCGTCTGGCGCACGTCCCTCGGCTTGAACCGCCGGTGCAGCGCGTCTGCGATGCGGGTTCGCAGCGTACTCGAGTTCTTCGGCGGATCACCTTGGAAGAACGCCAGATCGCAGTACTCCCGGTAGGTCGGATGCAGCGACTCGACCGCATTGATGAATTCCTCGATGGAATCCGGCATCACCGGGCGAAGCACCTTGGGCGCTCTGCGGGTCACGGCCGCCAGCAACGCGGCCCGTTCCGCGGGAGAATCCGGAAGCCGGTCCACACCCAGCCGGAACACCGGGGTCCCATCCTGTGCGACCCGTCCCTGCCATGCTTCCGTGCCTAGCACCGCGGACCCGTCACCATCGGCCGCTTGCACCGATTCATCGCGGCGCACGCCGTCCTCCGGCGCACCACGCAGGACCTGGCGTGGCATATCCGTCTCCGGCGTGCCGGTCGGCTGTTCGCCTTCGCCGAGTGGGAGTTTCAGGTGCCCGGCGTCCATGAAGTCGTCACGCGAGGTGTTGTGCGGCCTCCGGATCCGTTTCGGCGGAACAGGATTGGGGATCACATAAGGCTGTGCCGGGACAATCGTGCCCTCAGGGTCATAGATGATCGAATAGGTGTGGTAGACGCCCCGTCGCGACTTCAGTAACTCACCCGGCCGGACGAACGACTCCGCCTGGAGCAATGGCTGGAGCTCGCCGGATTCCCGCTGGACGTAGATCTCGCCATGGATGTTCTTCATGATGTAGGGCGCGGCCTGAAAACCGGTCCGGCCGTCGGTATGGCTCACATCAGCGATCACGGCGATTGAGCCGTGTCCCGAGTTCAAGAGTCGGCCGGCGGCAGTATTCGGAAGAGTGGACTTGACGCCGGTAGCCGCGGAGGCAGCCGTCATCAGCTCACGCAGTGTCGTAACACTACCGACAGACTGAGCATCCAGGATGTCCCGGCCGTAGGAGTCACGCAACACCTTCGCAATGTGCGCGACCGAGCCGGTCAGCCGAGCATCCAGGGGATGCGGCGGCAAATGAATCGGCGCGTTCACAGGAATATGAGGGACCTGCCCGGTGGTGACGTATTCGCGGATCGCCCACAGCGGCGTGCCCACCATCGCGCCGCGGACTTCCCCCTCCTCGGCGCCCTGCGCCAGCGCCTCAACCGGATTGAGCACTGTGATGGGCTTGCCGGTCTCCGGGTCCCTTACCGGGATAGGCCGGCCGGTCTCCGGATCCCGCTCGAGCGGGGCGAAGCAGTATGCAGGCAGGAGCGAGAACCAGTCCGCACGCGAGATCCCGGTACGCCTTTCCACCTCCGCATGCACGGCGATCAGCACGGCCTCCAAGCCATCACTGAGATTGCGGAGAACGCCGAAAGACGAGAACCAGTCCGCACGCGAGATCCCGGTACGCCTTTCCACCTCCGCATGCAGGGCGATCAGCATGGGCGCCAGGCCATCACTGAGACGTCGCAGAACGCCCGACGATCTGCCGACAATGTGGTCGTACACGTGGAGGGCCTCGTGTACGACCGTGTCGTAGAAGGTTTTCCCAGTGCCGTACCCGAAATAACCGGTCATCGCGCTGTTCCGCTGCCTCTCGGCCAGCACGTCGGGGCGAGAGGCGATCCAGCGGTTGAGGATGATCCGGTCCCGGCCGCCCACAAGGGCCCTGGCCTGACCGATGGCATCCAGACTTTCCGGCGGGTATCCGAATTGCAGTTCGAGCGGATGGTCTGCCAGGTCGGGAATCAGGGCAAACGCTCTGGCCAAACCACGTAACGCGTCGCGGACTGCATCGACACCGACATCGGGGTGATCGTGCCCGGTGATGATCAGGTCCTGATCCTGCCCTGGAAGGTTACCGAGGAATTCCCGGACCAGGATGGCTTTGGCTTCGGCGGCAAGGTGGGGATCCCGGCGCGCAAGATCCGCGATCATGCGTCCCCGTTCACGAGGATCGGCGATGAATCGCTCCCGTACAACCGGGTCCGGCAGGGGGTAGGTTCGGCCCTCTGCACGCTCCAGGCGGTCCACCGCCGCATGTACACCGTCGAACTCCTGGCCGAGCGCAGCGGCGACCGCGGCATCGAGCTGGGTTGCGGCCAGCTGCTCGAGCTGCGGGTACTGCTGGACCAGTGCCGCGACGCGCCGCTCCCGCTCCAAGGGGTCGGCGATGAAATGCGTGTCGGCCAGCTCCTGCTCCGGCGTTCGCGGCGCATGCAATTCGAGCTGTCGGAACTTGTCCATGAGGCGCTCGTATTCGCTGTCCGACAAGCCCAAGCGCTCGAAACGTCCATTGCCCCATGGCGCCACGTGCCGCCACACCGCGGCCACGATCGGCCGCGGCACACCATGATCCAGCCACCGCGAAGTTTCATCCCGGAATCGTGCCGCGTACGGGCTATCGGCCACTCCGATCACAGCCTCTACCAGGCCACGCAGCAAACCGGCAGGCGAGCTGGGGTCGGGCCGATCCGCCAGCGTACGACGGTATTTCGCCTCGTCCATGTCCCGGTACAGCCACATGCCACCGAAGTTGCTGCGGTCTTTGTAATGATGAGGTGCGATGCCCACCAGTTCGGTGTCGACAGCTGCCTTGCGCAGTGCGCGCGCGGCCTCCGCCCACTGTGCAAGTTCCGGATCGGCTTCTGGCAGTGTCTCGTTGACCAGCTCCTCGACCGCAGTTGCGGCAATCTGCTCGACAAGGCTGACGAGCTTCGCCCCTGTCAGATCCGCAGTGTCGCTCACGTCCCGGATGTATGTACTGCCATCGGGGAACGTGGCCAACTCCACCCGGACGTCACCCGACTCGCTGAGCACCGTCACCCGTGGTTCGCCGAACGTCATCGCTCTGTGCACCCGGTCGCGGAACGACGGCACTTCCGGCGGCGCGCCGATCATTCCGGCCAGGCCGATACTCGGGCGCTCGGCGAAATCGACTACCGCGTCGAGGTTTTCGTCGAACTCGATACCTCTGATCACGGCGTTGCTGCCGGCGGTCACGCGTTGCATCCAGGCCGCGATCGCCGTGTCTCCGACGACCCAGCCACCATTGTGGGCCGCTACCGGATCGGCGTTGTCGAACACGACCACATCGCCTTCGCGCAGTTTCGAGTTCGCTGCGGCCAGTGCCTTGTTCACGCGCATGATGGCGAAGGCGTGCGCGCCGATGGCACCGTGATCGACTATGCCCGCGATGGCGGCCCGGTCTCCGGGGCGTACCTCGCCGTTGCGCACCGCGTCCAGCGCCTTCTCCAAGCCGGTTACGCCCCGGCCGAACGGCTGCTCGCGCCAGCCCGCGGCCAGACCGGCGGCGAAGGACCGGTCGGTCATGCCGTCCATTACCAGCTCGTCGGTCAAGGGCGCGGGAGTGATCCGAGATCCGTTGGCGCCCAGCAGTTGCTGGAATTTCAGCTCTACCTCGCGACCGCATACCTTGGCGTGGGCGGCCAGGGGGGCCATCCGCCTCGCGCCGCGCACCGTTACCGGCGCGCCCAGGAGATCGGCGAATCCGCTTGCGAAACTGGTTGTCCCGACCGGCTTTTCGGTACTCTCCTGATTCACCTGGGGCGGAGCCGTTGCCGGATCCGCATCCGCAACGGCCCCGTCGGCTTCGGTCACCGTCACACCGGTGAGTCCCTGCGCGGTTCTGCTCCAGACGGTCAGGGTTCGCTCGCCCGGCGCACCCGATATCGACGCGTGCGCGTACGCGGCACCCGTGGCGACCGCGTCGCGGAGCTGACGGCCGAGAGCAGCCATTGCGGCGTCGGCCGCCTGGCGTGGTGTCACCCAGTCCTGAGTCAGGCGGCGAATCACCTGTTCCAGTGCGGTGATACGCCTCGGGTGGCGGTCATCGAGCCGCGCCGATACTTCCAGCGTCGGCTGCTCGCCGCCCACTACCCGCAAGCTCATCCGGGCCGTGCCGGTCTCGGCCATATCCAGCAGATCCAGCCGGTACCCGGTGTGCGCGGACTCGTTCTGTCCGGTATCCGACGAGTCCGGGGCATCCGCGGTGTGCCAGGGCCGGTGCTGTTCGGTGCGCACTTCGCTGGCCGGGTACAGGTCGTAGCGGTAGAGACCGGAGCCGCGCGCCGTACCGGCGGTGACGTCGCGCTCGGCGCCGGTTGCGGGATCGCGCTCCACCTCGAATGCCGATGTCACCACCGCGGTGTCGACGGCAGCTGCCACCAGGGCCCGGGTATCTGGGTCGATATCGGTGTTCTCGGCCAGCAGCGCGCGGATCCCGTAGATATCGGTGGGTGCCGGCTCGAACGGATCGGCTGCCGGGGACGACTCCTCCTGCGCCGCCGCGAATTTGATGAACCACACCGCCTTGAGGTACGGGTGGCGCTGGCCGCGGACGAGTGGATATGCGCCCAGCTGATCCATATGTTCGGCGACGATGCCGCGGCCGCGGTTGCGCGACAACTTCCGGTTCTCGACCGGCTTCTCACGCTCCGCGTCGGCGGCCGGGGCTTCGGCCTCGACCGCCGTGAGGTCGTCGGCTGCCGACAGATCGATACCCGGCAGGCCGAAGTCATCGCCTTCTTCGAAGCCGGCCAAGTACAGGTCTGCTGCCTCGTTGAACGAGAGATCGTCCGGGATGTCGTCGAGCTGGCTGTGATCCGCCGATTTCCCGCCGCTCGGCAGCGGTGGCGGGAAGTGGCTGCTGACATCGAAGGCTTCCACCAGCATGCGCTTCGGAGACGCCGCATTGCCCGGCGTCTCGATCAGCGTCGCGCGTAGCAGCACCGGACCGTCGGTGTGGTCCAACGCATTGGAGCCCCATTCGGAGACCGCGAGTTCGCTCTCGAGGCTCGAGTCCTCCGGCCATTTGTTCTTTCTCAGGAACGCGGCCAGCCAGGCCCGCACCTTCGGGAGGTCGGCCCGCCGCTCACCGGTCCCGACTCCGGCGAGGAATTGATCGCGTATGCGACGCTCCTCCTCGAAACCGGTAGACGGCCGCTCCCGGAATTCGATCCGGAAAGTGTCGGTGTCACCGTCGGATTCGAACCGCCACCGATCCGGCAGCTCCCTGAGCGCCCGAGACGCCGCGATCATCGACTCGTCGGACAAGGCCGCGCCGGTGAAAACAACATCTATCGACATTTCGCGGCCACCTGCGCTGCCCTCCACGCGCGGGCGCAGCGTCACCTGTGCCCCTGGCGTATGCGCAAACACCAGGTCCACGACGGTTGCCGCGAGTCCGAGCACCGCGGGTGGTTTCGGAACCGACTTCGCAGGTCTCCCGTCCATCGGTCCCGCGGGCGGCAGCGCGGCCCGGGTGTCGAGCGAATCGTGCCACCCGTACCAAGCCATCAGGTCGGCACACTCTTCGAGAACCTCATGGCGGTGCTGTTGCCAACCGGCGTGATCCAGGGCCTGCGAGGTCAGCGCTGCGACCGCGAGCTCGGCGGCGACGCGGCCGGGCGCTCGGTCGGTGGCGTGCAAATCCTCATCGACGGTCAGACCCTCGAACGGCCGCATCTGCTCGGGAGTCACGCCGGGGTCGCGGTGCACGAAAACCTGCTCGTCGACCCATGTTTCGTGAATCTGCGCGGAGATCAACTCGACTGCCGAGGGGGTGGACAGTTCCACGCCCGCAGCCTGTACCGCCAGTGCAATCCGCAGCGCGGTCTCGGCCTGGTGCCGGTACTCCTCCTGGAAGTATTCCGGTAGTTCCACAAAGGTCAGGTTCGCGATATCGACCGTGATCTCGGCGCGAGTCTGCTTGGAAATGCCGGTCGGGATCTTCGAACCGTCCGGCATCCGCAACTGCTGGGTGTACGTCGTCTCGGTAACGTGGAACTGCTCCCGGAACCTCTCATGCAGCTGGACGGCGACCTGCCCGGCCAATTGTTCGATCCGCGCGGCCACGTCGTGCACAGGCCGGTCGATATCGGTGCCTTCACCATCGACCCGATCGACATGACGCATCAGCGCATTCGGGTCCGACAGCAACCGCGCCTCGGTGAGGAACGCCCGGACGGCCCGGCGTTCAAGGTCCTCGAGCTCGGATACCGGCCTGTGGGTGGCCGCGGCGAGGGTATCCAGATCGTGCCGGTGGACGTGGTGCTCCCAGATGATCCAGTACTCATCCGGCGATGCCAGGCAGGCGAGGGCGGCCTGCAGCACCTCGGGCGCGACGGCGGTCAGCGGACCGCCGGGGTGGGATCCCGAAGCGGCACCGGCGATCCGGCTCTCGTCGACACCGCCCGCGCGCAGGAACGACGCCCACACCCGTTCGGTGAAGGCCTGGCGCGCCCGTTCTTCGGCCACCACCAGGCCGATCTGGCTCATGAACCAGATGTTGGATCGATGCCCCGGCGGCAGAGTCTTGGCGAAGACCAGATCGAAGACCCGCTCCCGCAGCCGGGCCGCTACCTCCTTGTCCTCCACCTCGAACTTCAGCCACTCCAGCAGCGCGGCGTCCTGCGCGGCGCGGAATTCGCGGATGGCGTCGCGATCTCCGCTCTGCGCGGCGCGCAGCAATGCGGCTCGCCGGTCGTCGGAATCCGGGGCCGACGGCGTCGTGGCACCGTCCTGGGTGGTGCCGGCGGCCTGCTCACCGGCGATTTGCGCCGTCGCCCACTGCGGCAGCATGGCGGCGATCAATTCGACGAAACCGCGTGGACGGCCGGACTGGTCGCCCTCTGGTTGCCGCTGTCCTGGCAGCAGACCATCCGCCCGACCTGGCCCGGCCTCCGGTTCCCGCTGCCCCGGCACAGTGCCGCCCGCGCCCGGCGTGCCGTCCGCTCGGCGCTGTCCCGGAACCAGCGGCCCGACGAGCTCGAGTGCATCCCTGACGTGCTGTTCGACGTCCTCGTTGTGCAACGGCTGACCGTTGAGCACCTTCATGACCGAGTTCACCGAAGCGCCGGCGATCCACGCAACCGCCTCCGCCGTCCGCGGGCGAGGCAACCTCGACTCGATCCGGGTGGCGGCGCGCCGAATCCGTTGCGCGACACGCTCGTCGATTTCCAGACCTACCAGCAGATCCACGACGGTGACCTCGGCTACCCCGGCCTTGTCCGCCACCTTCTTTATGCGGGCCTGCTCGGGTAGCTGCTCCAACGCGTCATAAGCGTCGAATTCACCTGCGGCCGAGGATGTTACGCCGTCTCCCACCCCTTCCGGCGGCTGCGCATCCGGCATTCTCCTCGGTGCTGCCGCGTATTCCGGTGCCGAGGCGGAAATCAATCCCTCGACACCGCGCGCCGGCTGAGCCTCCCATTCGATCAGCTGCAATATGGTGTCGAAAACCTTTGCCCCGTACTCGGTTTCGACCGAGAGCCGCCCATCGAGCACCCAGACGACAACGTCCTCGTCGACGCGGGCAGCCGCAGCGATCGCCGCGGTTTGGCGCATGGCGGCATGCAGGCTGATCGGCAGGTCCGGGTAGCTCAGCTGCACGGCGGCGGCCAGCACGCGACGGTTCGACAGGTCGTGCACCGACACACGCCGGGACACCACCTCTCGCACCGTCGCGGGCGAAACCCCCGCTGCCGCAGCCACATCCCACGCCGTTGCCCATGGATCGGACTCGGTCTCCAATTCCGGGTCCGCCGACACCGGCGCGGTCAGCTCCAGGCCGTGCAGCTCCGCCGCCGCGGCGACCCGTGCGCCGATCGGGCCGGGTACCGGCATTCCCTTGACCACGGACAACACCGTCCGGACCGACACCGCGGCATCCACAGCCACCGCACGCCACAGCGGTAGCTGTGGAGTATCGCTCCCGCCGGACGGAGCGCCGATCGGACCGGCTGCCGCTCGCCCACTACCCATCCCCTCGGAATCGGCGTTGATCGCCGGAGGCGCGCCGCGCCCTCTCCGCGGCCTCGCCACCGCCGGATCGACGAACTCCGGCTTCCCGCCGACGGCTCCGGACAAGGGCTCGGTCTGTGCCGGCGCGGTCGTGCTACGACGCCGTCGACTGTCAAGTTCTGCGTGCACGTCCCTGTCTGCGACGGACGACATGGTGGCATCGTCACCCGCTGCGGCCACACCTGGTCGCAGCTGTTTCGCTGCGTCCGGGACAGCGTCAGCGTCGCCACCGTCTCCCGCGACGAAGTCCGATATCAGGGCGTATGCGATACCCAGCGGGCGACGCGGCAGGGGCAGCTCCTGGAAGCCCACGGCGAAGGCGACACCCAGTGCCGCATCTTGATCCAGCTCGCCGACCGGAATCGGTTCCGCCCACCCTGCGAAATCCTTTTCGGCCCTGCGGGCTTCGGAGAGCGCGTCATAGCCGCGTTGCAGCTCTTCGAGCAGCCGACCCGGTGCGACGCGGACCGCCAGCAGCCTTCCGCACACCTCCAGCGCCGCGCTGTAGACCGGTCGATCCTCGAACAATTCGCGGTGATCGCCCCACATGGCGTTCGGGCGCAGCCGCGACGCTTTGCCGGGGGTCAGGACGTCCGGGTGTACCGCGAGCCCCAGCACCTGCTCGCCGTCGTAGAAGAGCTCGAACGGCCGGCCATCGGAAGTTTCCTGCACCGTCAAGAAGAAATCCGGGAACACCGCGCCGATCATGGCCGTGCCCAACGCATTCGCAAGCTCGGTCACCGCCTCGGCGGACAGCTGCGGATCCGACAGCGAATCGCTGACGCCCACACCCGTCCGCTTGAGGTCCGCCACCGCAGACACCACGGACACAACAGGCCCGACGGCCTGGCCCGGCTCCTGTCTCTCGGCACGCTCGTGCTCCAACCGGGCTGCGTACGCCCGCCGATTGGCGAGCTCCCCCGCCTCTTTCCGGAATCGGCCGGCGACACCCCGGAACGCGACGAGCGCGCCGAGCCGGAATTCGTCGGTTTCGCTGTCGATCAAGGCGGCCAACTCGTCGTCGCCGAGGCCGTCCGTCGACACCCCGTATCCCGCCAGCTCGTCCGACAGGCGGCGCATCGCCTTCTCCAGCGCGAGATAGGCATCGCCGGGGGAGTTCCCCGAGATGGAATACGGCCAGCTCTCTCCGGTGATGCGGCCATACCGCTGGATTTCCGCCAATCGGTCGACCGCGGCACGCGCAACCATCTCCGAGAATCCGTGCCCCTGAACGAAGTGGCGGAAATCCTCGAGGTCGATCGCGCGAAGCCGCTCCAACAGCCCGTCGTTGACCCGCTTGCCGATCACCGCCAGCACCACCGCCGAGCAGATGCTCGGCTCGTCTTCCGACAGGTCCTCAGCGGCTCGCTCGGACAGATTCAGCCCCTCGAGGATTCCCTCGTGGTCGTAGCTGATGATGCCCCGCCGCTCGTGGTCCGGCGCGTCGTCGGGGGCGTCCCGGTTCAGCACCAACGGCGTGTTGGGGTACATCGCGTCTCTATCCGCCAACACGAAGTGCAGCACAGCGACCGGGTCCAGCCAGAGTTCCGAGATGCCCAGGGCCTCGAGGTTCTCCGCGCTGCGGTCTCCCTCGTTCGGCACGTACTCCACCAGAAGCGCCGGGCCGTACTTGCCCTCCCATTCACGAACTTCGGGCACAACTCCCAGCTGAGCCATTCGATCGAATTCCCAGGCGATGCGGCCTCTGCGGTTGGTCCCGTCCCGCTTGCGCTGCACGCGGGTCTTGGCCACCGCGACGGGCCGGCCGCGATGAGTGATCAAGTCGACCCGGTGGGGCTCCACTACATCGGCAAGCCGATCGGTGTCGTCACGCAGCGGCGGCTCCTGATACTCGAGCTCCTCGAGCGGCGGCATCGGGTCGGGCAGCGCGCCGGTTTTCGGGCCGAGTCCCCACCAGCGACGGCTGAGCGCCGCCAACCGGCTGAGGTCCCCGACCGGTGAAACCTGCTGGCCGTGTGCGAACGGCCCATTGCCATCGGCCGGCCCGGCCATTCGCACACCCACTGGTTTGGCGGGTCCCAGCAGCGACAACGGTTGCCGATCGCCCAATCTCTGCTTCGGTGCGCCGTCGTCACCGAACAGCAGGCGGTGCACCTTCCGCACATCCGGACCGGCGCGGTGTATCCACCGAGTGATCGCGACGTCACCGACGATCCACCCACTGTCGGTCTCGTCGTACCCATTGTCGAACACCGCGACTCGACCGATCTGCCCCTCCAATTGCGGGAACTCGTCGATCAGCGCCTGATTCACCCGCACCACGGCGACCGCGTGCGCGAAACCCTGACCGCTGATATCCAGCACCGCCGCGGCCATGGACACGTCGTTGTCGTCCAGTCCGACCTGCCACACCAGCTCGGCCAGCGCCGCCGACCCCTTCAGTGGCGAATTCGACTCCCAGTTCGCATCCAGCCCCTTCGCGAACGCCGATCCGGTCATCCCCCCGGTGATGATCTCCCAGTCATCGACCGAAGCCGGATTCATTCCGGCGGCCTGCTCGCCCGCACCGGCCACGATGACGGCCTGCACCTTCGGGCCGCACACCAGCGCCGGACTGTGACGCTCCTCGAAATCGTATTCAGTCGTGGCCATCTCGGACTCCGGCACGACGCCCGACCGGATCGTGGGCGCCGCCGGTGGCCGCGGAGCCATTGCGGGCCGGTACTTTTCGGTGATCTCGGACAGCACCGTCGCGAGCTGTTCATCCGCCCACACGTCCAGGTCGAGGCCGAGGCCGACGGCGAAACCGGCAACCTCGTCGTCGAGCGCGGCATTCGCGTTGCGAGCGGCGGCCAGCAGCTCTGCTCGATGCACCAACCACCGCAACTTCTCATCGGCTTCGGCAAACCTCTTCGAGCTCTCCAGCAGTCGCTGCAGACCGCGGAGCCGAAGTTCCAGCCCGGACAACTCGCCCACGCGCGGGTCATTCACGGTTTTCAGGAACTCGATCGCGCCGTGTATGCGACGCGGGTCCACTTCTTGCTCGGGTAGCCGCAACCGTTCACCGAGATCCCGGAGCAATTCGTCATACAGTCTGCGCACCCGATCGGGGTTGATGCCCGTGTCGGCGGGCACATTCAGGGCCCCGCTCTGACCATCCAATCCCTGTCGCAGGCCAGCACGATACGTATAGGCCTCCGACACAGCATTTTCCAGAGTGCCCACACTCGACATCTCGACAGCGTCGCGGGTCCGGGAGCGCAGATACGCGGCTTCGATATCGATCGCCGTCAATTCGGCTGCCAGGCCGATCAATTCGGTGACGCGATCCCGGTGCTCGGAGGTGTGCGCCGAGGCCGACAGTTCCGCCACCCAGTCCCGTATCCGGTCCAGGTTCAGCTCGTTCAGCGTTTCCAGCGCCCAGAGCTCGGAGTCCTCGTCCAGATCGATAGTGCTGTCGGACAACGCTCCCTGCACCAAATCAGCGATCCGAACCGCGAGCACCTGGCGCCCGGCGAGCACACTCACCGCTTCCCGGACCTGCCGGCGGTTGTCCAGATCCGTCCAGAACTGTGCGTCGCGTCCTGTTTGCCGATCCTTGCCGAGGTGGTTCCCCAAGACGACGGCCAGTCGCAATTGTGCTGCGAGCCCGACACATTCGCTGAGAATCGCCGCGTTGCCCGCATCGGGACTTCCCGCAGCGGCCAGATCCTGCAAGGTGTCATCGATCCGGTCGAGTTCCAACGCCTGCGCGGGCAGTAGCGGAGCGGCACCGCCGAATCGCAGGTTTCCGATCAGTCGTTCGATCTCGCCGTGGATTTCGGCCACCTCTGCCCGAGCATCCGCCAGCAGCAGGGCAATGCTCCCGACGGGGTTCTCGGACCGGACGGGGGCCGAATCCCCGGACACCAGGTCGATCTCACCCCGCCGGTACAGCAGCCGTGCGGCGTGCAGTACCCCGGGCGCACCGGCCGGCAGGCCGACAAGGTGGTTGTACGGGCGCTGTTCGTACGGGTGCAACGCACGGCGGGCAGCATTGTCGGCCACGATCTCGATTACGAACCGCTCCGCGGCCGATTCGGCGGCGGCCGTGGCCGATTCGGCCACACCGCCCGAACCCGCAGACCGATCGGTGTCGGCCACCCGGACGATGAAGACCAGTGCGGCATCGGGCGACGACCGGCGCAGCGTCCGGAACTGCGTGACTGCCAGCGAGATCGGCGCACTCGGACTGCCGGTCTTCGCGGTGCCCAGCACGAGCCTTTGCACTTTGGCCGCAGTACTGGGCCTTCCGAGGCCGATCATCAGTTCGAAATCGCCGTCCGGGGTGCGGGTGCGGGACAACAACTGAATCTCATCCTCGTCCAGTTCCCGCCGCAGGAGCTGTCGAGCCAGTTTCATCGCTCGGTCCGTGTCGTTGACCTCCGCCAGTCGCTGCCGGTGTGCGGCGCCGGATGACTCCCCAGCGGCGGTTGCGGCGTCGACTGCGGCCATGTCGGTCGCCAATGTTGCTTGGTTCGCGTTGTGACGTACCTCGTCGGGTAGACCGACGGCCTGGGCCAATACATCAGGATGGTGCTTGCTGAGCACTTCTTGCACGTAGCTCGGCCACCCGCGCCACCGCCTCGCGTTGGCCGCACCCATCTCGGCCGCATCGGCAAAGGTGGCACCGGCGGGCAGCACCATGTCCTGGATGCTCGACATCCCGGCCCACCGCAATGCGTCCCGGATGATCTTTTCCGGATCGTTCACCGGCAGCACCATCGCCACGGGCCTGGATGCGCTCGAGGAAACCTCATTGCGCTGCTTGCTCAATCGGAGCCGGTTCAGGACACCTATCACCCGGCGGGAAGCCTGGTCGTGCCCGATCACCGTGATATCGGAGTCCGCCCCGCGGCCTATGCCGCGTGCGGAGGCCAGCTCCGTCACGAACGCCTCGAGCCCCGCCGCGTCCCGTCCGAACCACAGCACCGCGCCCGGCGTCGACCGCGAGGCGTGGTTCAGTACCGCGTTCAGACCGTCATCGGCTGCCGCGTCGGACTCGCTGTCATAGACGTGGATCTGGACCTCGGGCACCTGCGCGGATTGCAGGTCGCCGACGGTGAGCACCAGCTGCCGCGAGTCACCGAAGCCCAAGCGCAGCAACCGAACCCGCGGATGACCAGGCAGGTGGGTTGCCCACCGCTCCGCGATCCGCAACCGATTGATCCAGTTGTCGACCTCGGCCAGGTCCCGCACATTCTCGGCAGTGGGCTGCTCGATACCCTCGAACTCCTGCCTGCGCCGGGCAAGCAGCATCCGGTTCAGCTCGTCGGCCATCGACTCCGGCAGCTGCTCGGTGGTCGGCAGAGGTGTACCAGCGGATTCCGCCCACAACCGTGCTATCGGATCGCTCAGATGCCCCAGGATCTGCGCTCGGGCCGCCGCGGGCAGATCCGTCCACCGCTGCTCCATCACCACCCGCAACAGATCTGCCGCCAGCGGATTCAGATCGTCGAGGCCGGTGCCACTCGCCAGGTCCGCCTCGGCGCGCACACCCGACCAGAAACTCTCCCACTGATGCCCCGAAACCTCGCTCGGTATCGCCGGTACCGCGGGCCGCGGTACCACGTGATCGTCCGGTTCCGGCGCGCGCACACCGACCCGAACATGCTCGAATGCCCTTGCTGCAGCTGGCAATTCCCTACTGACCGGGACATCGTCGGCAGCCGAACCCGTCAGCCGCATACCCACGACCACCGGCTCCCCGTCGGCATCGCGGATCACACCCGCCGGCGGCTCCCACTCCTCGAATGCCACACCCTCCCCGGTCATCCCCTCCTCGAACACCCGCACGACCCCATCGGCGCCGCGCTTGATGTTCACCGCATGCCCCCACTGCGGCGGCTGCCCATCGACACCCTCGTACACCAGCACCGCAACCACCGCGCCGCCGTCATTCGCCACCCGATCCCGCGCACCCGCCAGGTTGGTGATGCTCTCGTCGAATCCGACGCCCACCACCCCGGGCGCATCCCGCAACAACACACCGTCGGGCCCGGCGGTGAAACCGGCCAACCCTTCCGGCGCCGGACGCCCGACTGCCGCCCACCCATCCCGCGCGGCGACGGGGAGGCAGTTCTTGGGTCCATTTGCATGGACATGGTCGGAGGCGAGCGGGACGGACGGAGTCACATCCGCAACGGCCGGGTCGCCTTCTCGCCACTCAGTCGTCTGCCCGCCCATGGCAGCGACGCCGGCACGGGTGGCGTAACCCGGTCCATCCACATCCAGCAGCGAGCGGGGCGAAAGTGCCGTCCCTCGCGGCTGCGCGAGATCGGCGTCGCCGCGATACGGCGAGTACCAGTAGCCGATCCGATCGGCGGCAGCGAACACCCGGAGCGCAGTGTCGGTATCGGGTGAAACCGCCCCCGTCAGCACCTGGCTGACAACCCGCTTGCCACCATCCACATTCGCGGCATCCGCCACGTCATCCTGGGTGGGCTGGTCACGGAATCGCCCAGGGACGAACTGTCCGTCGATGAACCTGGGCGCAATGAACCTGGTGCGGATGAAGTCCGGGTCGATGGCGCGTTGCAGGCCCTCGGGAATGCGCACACCGATCAGCGCCGCCGCGGCGAGTACCCGCTGTTCGGATTCGGTGTAGACCGGGGTGCGGCGTCGAAGCACCCTGGACACGGTCGCCGGAGTCACCCCGCACAGACGCGAGATGTCGAGCTGGTTCGGGTTCCTGTTCACCTCGTCGTTCGTCACCGCCAGGAAGCATTGAGCAACCTCGAGCAGGTTCCCCGCCATCGGCATGGCTCGTTCGCCGGTGTTCGTGGCGTTCAGCAGCTGCCATACCCGGCCGCGGGTCACATTCGCCGGATCCATCTCCAGCAGCTCGGCCAGTTGCGTACGCAACGCCCATACCTGCTCGACATCGACGGGCTGTGCCGGCGGCACGTCGGCAGTGAAGACCGTTGGGAGCGAATCGTTTTCGGCGCCGGACTGCGGAGCTCGAGCCATATCCGCGGCGGCCGGATCCGCAAGACCAGCGACAGCTGCGAGCAACCGTTGCCGCGATTGCCGGTCGGCCCGGTCACCCGAGAACGCGTCGCGCACCGCACCGGTGGTCCAAGCCAGCTCCGTCGCGAGATCACCGACGAGTTGCTCCGGCGGTTGAATACCGGACAGGACCTCCGGTGTCATCGGGAAGTCGAGCTCGATCGCTGCGGCCAGTACCGCCCGCAATCGTTCCGCCCCCACCCGGCGACCATTGAAGACATTCGACACCGTCGCCACACTGACCCCGGCCGCCTGGGCGATCTGCCCATAGGTCGGCCGAGGAGCCGACGGCAATTCGGCCACTGCGGCGAGCACTTGCTGCCGCAACTGCTCATGCCGGTCGTCTGCGTCCAGGCTCGAAAATGCCTCGCGCACCATATCTTCGGATACGTCGGCCACTCGGGCCAGAGCAGTGACGAACTCGTCGTGCAGACGAATCCGCGACAACACCTCGGAAGTCAGCGGGAAGCCGAGCACGACCGCCGCGGCCAGCACCGCACGCAACCGATCCGCACGCACCTCACGACCATTGAAAACGTTGGCCACGGCCGCCTCGTTCACTCCGGCCTCATCGGCGATCTGCGCATAGGTCGGGCGAGGAGCCGCAGGCATTTCGGTCACCGCAGCCAACAACCGCTGCCGCAACCCCGCGTCCGAATTACGGCCCGCGAACACCTCACGCACAACCTCAGCGGACACATCAGCCGCCCCGGCCAACGCCTCGACGAACTCATCGTGCAAACGAATCCGCGACAACACCTCGGAAGTCAGCGGGAAGCCGAGCACGACCGCCGCGGCCAGCACCGCACGCAACCGATCCGCACGCACCTCACGACCATTGAAAACGTTGGCCACCATCGACAGACCCACCCCGGCCTCATCAGCGATCTGCGCATAGGTCGGGCGATCGGGGGCCGGCGGCAGTTCGGTCACCGCGGCCAACAACCGCTGCCGCAAGCCCACGTCCGAATTACGGCCCGCGAACACCTCACGCACAACCTCAGCGGACACATCAGCCGCCCCGGCCAACGCCTCGACGAACTCATCGTGCAGACGGATCTTGGACATGACGTCGGAAGACAGCGAGAAACCCAACCCGACCGCCGCGGCCAGCACCGCACGCAACCGATCCGCCCCCACCTCGCGACCATTGAAGACATCGACCACCATCGACAGGCCCACCCCGGCCTCATCAGCGATCTGCGCATAGGTCGGGCGATCGGGGGCCGGCGGCAGCTCGGTCACCGCAGCCAACAACCGCTGCCGCAAGCCCACGTCCGAATTACGGCCCGCGAACACCTCACGCACAACCTCAGCGGACACATCAGCCGCCCCGGCCAACGCCTCGACGAACTCATCGTGCAAACGAATCCGCGGCAACACCTCGGAAGTCAGCGGGAAGCCGAGCACGACCGCCGCGGCCAGCACCGCACGCAACCGATCCGCCCCCACCTCACGACCATTGAAAACATCGACCACCATCGACAGACCCACCCCGGCCTCATCAGCGATCTGCGCATAGGTCGGGCGATCGGGGGCCGGCGGCAGCTCGGTCACCGCAGCCAACAACCGCTGCCGCAAGCCCACGTCCGAATTACGGCCCGCGAACACCTCACGCACAACCTCAGCGGACACATCAGCCGCCCCGGCCAACGCCGCAACAAAATCGTCGTGCAAACGAATCCGCGGCAACACCTCGGAAGTCAGCGGGAAGCCGAGCACGACCGCCGCGGCCAGCACCGCACGCAACCGATCCGCCCCCACCTGGCGACCATTGAAGACACTGGACACCGTGGATTCGGTCGTCCCGGCCTCATCGGCGATCTGCAGGTAGGAAGGCCGAACAAAAGGTGGCAGTTCGGCCACCGCCGTCAACAACCGCTGCCGCAACCCCACGTCCGTATTACGGCCCGCGAAGACCTCACGCACAACCTCACCCGGCACATCAACGGCCTGTGCCAACACCTGGACGAATTCGTCATGCAGACGAATCCCGGACAACACCTCGGAAGACAGCGGGAAACGCACACGGACCGCGGCGGCCAGCACGGCCCGCGTCCGCTCGGGCATGACACTGACATTGTTGAAGGTCTCGTACGCCGCATTGAGCGCAAGTCCCGCTTCTCGTGCCACCGCGGAGTACGTCATGCGGCCGAAAAGTTCTTGCCGGACATCGGATTCCGACAGCGTCGCGCAATCACCCATCCGTGCTGCGTCCAACACACGGTGCCGCAGTTGTTCGTTCACATCCTGGCCCGCGAACACCCGCCGCACGACCTCGTCGGGTACACCCGCCTCCACCGCCAGGTCCGCAACACAGAGATCGGGCAATCGAAGCTGTGACAAGACGCTCGTGGTCATCGGCAATCCGGACCGGAAGGCGGCGGCCAGTACCAGCCGCATCTTGTCTGGGAACACGAGCCGGCCTGCGAAAGCCGCGCGCACTATCACGGATTTCAATCCGGCCAGGCGAGCGACGTCCGCGAACGCCGTCTGCCGAGGCAGAATCCCCAGTCGCGTGGCTGTATCACGTACTTGCATCCAGGTCGTCAGATCCACATCCCCGCCCACGAAGACCAGGTGAACGGCTTCCTCCGGCACCTGGGCCAGCTCGGCAAGATCCGCTACGAACTGCTGCGGCAACCGAATTCCGGCCAGAACCTCCGGGGACAGCGGGAATCCGAGCTCTGTCGCGGCGGACAACACGGCCCGCATTACGCGCGCGCTAACCCGTCCGCCGTTGAGGGCTCGGTGAGCACTACCGGAATTCACATCGGCTCGCCGCGCCACGGCCGCCAAGGTGACCGCCGGCGCCGATGCCGTCGGAATCCTGATATCCGCCGGCGTCGGAACACCAAGTCGATCGGCAGTCGCCAGCACCGACTGCACTATCCGCGCATCGGTTTCCAAACCCCTGAATACCCGCCGAACCCGGTCGTACGGTACCCCCGACTCCCGCGCTACATCGACCATGTTGCGACGTGCCTGTGGCACCGGGGCAGGCGGAATTTCATCGACGAGTTCGGGAGCGAGTGCGCGGATGGCTGCGACCACCCGGTCCCACGTCTCCGGAGTAACCCGCTTCCCGTTGCGGACCCGGCCGACCGACAATTTGGAAACCCCGGCCCTGCGCGCGATTTCGCCGGTATTCCACCAAATCGGTAGTTTCCGAGCGGCTTCCGGAAGTTCGAAACCTATGCGCGCGGCCGCCTCGACGACAGCGCGCCAGGTGGCGTATGTGACACGTTCGCCGTTGAGGACCCGGTTGACCTCATTGCGCGATGATACACCCGCCTCACGAGCCAGCCGTGTCCGAGAGGGCGGTGACGGCGGTGGGGGCGGCGGTGCGATCAGCAGTTCCGGCGGCAGCTCGATGCCCAGCGCGACCGCCGCCGCGGCGACCTTCTCCCGGGTCTCGGCCGACACACTGCCGCCATTGAGCATTCTGCCCAGCGTCTTCCTGCCCACCCCGGCTACCGAGGCCAGGGTCCGCCACTCGAATCTGGGGGTGAATTCATGAATCGAGACCAGCTCGCCGTTGCGGAACTCGAGTTCGAGTTCGGCCATCGCGGCCGTCACACGCTCCCGAATCGCGTCGGGAACCGACTGCCCACCGGCCATCCGCAAGACGACTCGGAAGGACACGCGGGCGCGGCGCCCCACAGCATGCGCCGACACCGGCTGCGGCAGCTTCTGCGGTCGTGCGACGTCCTCGGAAAGCTCGAACCCGATCCGCCGCGCCGTCCGGACGACTTGCTCGTGGATCCACGGGCTGACAGCCTTCCTGCTCAGCACGAGAATGACCGTGCTGAGCGGGAAACCCGCAATGCGCGCCAGGTCGGCCGCGGTGGGCGGCGCATCCGCGGTGAAATCGACTGCGGCCTGCCCGATTTCGCTGTCCTGTCCCACACGCTCGGGCGAATCGGCGGCGACCGAGTCCTCGCGCACAGCGGGCTCGGGTGCCTCTGTATCGGGGCGAACTTCGGTAAACCACTCGACCAACGCCGCCATCGCAACACTGTGGAACCTGGTGACGGTGCTGCGAGGCCGCATCATTGCCCGGCTCGTGTCGAGCAACGACTCGCCATTCAAGATCATCAAGTAGCATGTCGTCCGCTGCTGTGCTGGCAGACGCGCGATCCCTTGGGCCAATTTCGTCAGGTCGCCTGCCATCATCCGGTCGAGTGGCGGCGACAACCGAGCCCCGACTTCCGCAACCAACCGGTCGTATTCGGGACCGGCCTCGGGGAGCCGACTCAGCCAACCGTCGATGTCGACCACCGGCGGCTCAGGGACACCGAGCAGCGAAATCATCAGGTTGTCCGCGGTGCGCACACGTGCCGAGTACTCGGTCTCGACGCTGATACCCATGGTGTCCATCACCTGCGCAGGGGACAGACCGCGCAAGAACCGGAGATTGCAGTATTCGGCACTTCGGCCGGTCAGCTCCGCGACCGCATCTCGAAGGCGAGCGAGGTCGCCGCCGACGGCCTCCACCACTTCGGTGGGAAAACGCGCGGCCACCAACAGATTCAGCAATTCGTATTCCGGTGTGCCCGGTGCCGGAAGGTCGTGCAGCGAGATCGGGATGATCGCGATCAGGACATCTGCCAGTGCGCGCTTCGCGCTCTGGTCGAGTGCTGCCATGTCGGTGGCCCAACCGAGCTTTGCCACCAGTGGTTCCACCGTCTCGCGCGGGAATGCCATGCCGACCCGCCGGCGCATCCATTCTCGTTGCGGTCCACGAGAGATGTTGTTCAGCGCCTGCGTGATCAATGCCGGATGCGCCGACGCCACAGCCTGGGTGCGCAGCGGTGCGTAAACGGCGGTATCGGGATCCTCGCTCGACTCGTCGGCTCGAAGCAGGTCCAGAACCTCGGTTCGAATGCGTTGGGCGATACGGCGTTCCACTGCCATCGGCGCGATCTCGAGCAACCATTCACCGATTGCCTGGCTAGTGGGCGAAGTCCAGTTGCGCTGTGCCGCAGTGGCAAGCACGTCATCGGTGGCGGCACGCGCCAGCGGTGCTGCTTGCCGATCGTTCAGGCGGCCCAGCAGATGCTGGAAGATCTGCCGGCCGAGGATCTGTTGCACCGACGATGTCGCGGTCGGGCTTCCGTTCCTGGCCAGCTCGAGCAGAGCGAGCAAACGTTCGTCCTGCGGACGGCTGCGAGCATCGTCGGATCGTTCCGATCGTTCCGGATCTGTTGCGCCGACGTAGAAGTCCTCGGCACTGGTCCGCACCACACCATCGGCATCGGCAACCACCACCCGCTGACCATCGGTATCGAGGAACGTACCGAACACCGGACGCCCCGCCGCCTCCCGCGACGGCACGAAATTCGGCTGCAACACCCCCATACCCGGATCACGCTTCTCGATCCGAACAGTCCCATCCGAATTTATCCGCCGAACCAGCCAATACGCATGCCCGACATCTCCGTGCTCGCCCGTACCGTCGACATGCGTCGGCTCGAACACCAGCAAACCGACCTCGGCCTGCGGCACAACATTTCCGGCCTCGGCACCGTCGGGATCGATACCCTGATTCTCCGCGTCGACCCGATGTCCCCACGCCTTCAACCGCTCGACGGCCTCGCCGATATTCGCGAAAGCCTGCTTGGGCCCGCCCAACTTCTCTTCGATAACGCTGACCCGCATACCCCCGAGCCCGGCGGTGAACCCACCCAGATCATCGCGGCCCGTCACCACACCGATGTCCCGCATCGTCAACGGACCACACTGATTATCCGCATGCGGCCGGCGCGGGTCCGGGTGCACGTAGGCCGTATCGCCCTCGTCGGCCGGCGCCTCGCCGCGCACTTGCGCCAGCGACGGCTGCAGACCGGCCTTGGTGTCCTGGTTGACCGCGTGCGCCAGTGCCCAGTCCGCCATCGTCCTGGCGTAATCGCCGCCGTCGAGGCCGTGCGAGAAGGCATATATGATCCGTGACGGATCGGTCAGCGGCAGCGAACGATCTCGTCCCCCGGTTGCGGCGCCTTCGGCAAATGCCTCCAGGTCGTTCAGCTTTCCGCGTTTACCTTTTTCGAAGGCATAACGCGGCAGCCGCCGCAGCCACGTGGGGAAGTCCTCGTCCACTCGCAGGACCGGATGGCGCCGATAAACGTTGTAGGCGTTGCGGAGTTCCTTACGGAGCGTGCCGCGGGCGGTCAGTTGGAGAGCCTGGTCGACGGCATGCAAGAACTCGTGGACCAGATAGTCGGTGATCGGTTTACCCGACGACTTGCCCCACACACCCTTCGCCTGCGCCTCCCGCACGGCCTTCGCGGTCAATCTCCGCTCGGTGACGATCCGTCGATCGACAGAAATATCGGAGAAGACCTGCCCGCCCGCCGACATGAGACGCCACAGGGCGCGGGGGGCACGGTCCTTTTCGCTGCCGAAGACCGGGGTCCTGGCATCGACAGCACGCATGCCTTCCTCATCGAGGAGACGTATTTCGGTGAGGGTGTGTGTTCCGCGGTATTCCGCGAACAGCTCACGCAGGGTCTGATCGAGAGTCAAAAGGGCGTCGAGCGGAACATCGTCGTACTCCCAGCCCGTCAACTGGACTCCGTGATCTTCCCGGAGCTTGACGACCAGCGCTCGTTTCTCGGGGTAATCGTGTGCAGTGAGGGCCCCCGCCGCCGCACGCACCGAGTCACGGTGCACCACAAAACGATCCACGGCCTCGGGTTGTGCGTCGGTTCCGAGGGCCTCGCGCAGGTTGCGCAACGGCTCGCGCCGATTCTCCACCGCGACAGCATGATTCGTCAGCAACCGATGCTGTTCCGGCGCATCCTCCGGCCGCACGGCACCGAGTTCCTCGAGTCGGCGGATCATGGCACCGACCTCGTGGTAATGCATGGTCGTCGCCCAGAGGTCAGCCGAGAGGGCGGTGCCGGAGGCCCCCTGCATGTCCAGACGGCGCCGCGCGGTTCTCAGTGCATCGTTGTATTGGTGCGACTGCAGATTCTTCACGCTGGCGTTCGCCTTGCGCGCCGTCTCCGTCAATTCCACCAGGGCTTGATCCTGCTCGGCGATCAACTCCTCATAGGCCGCCCGGAACGCTGCCGGAATGACGACCAGTTCGCGGGGCTCCTCAGCGGGTGTCGACTGCTCCGATACCGGATCCGCGGTGCCGTCACCGACCCATGGCAGCGGCTGCCGCTGCTCGTCCGGCCCGCGGTTCCCCTCGGCGGCCCTGCTGGCACGTGCGGCGGCGAGGATGACCGCCACATCGTCGTCCATGCGGGCACCGATGCGGACGTTGCGGAAGTCCCGGCCCGCCACCGCAGCCGACTCACCGTTCGGGCCCAATGCCCGCGCGGCGACACCGCCGGGCAGCAGCTCCATACCGCCCAGACGCGCGACCCGATCCGGCGGGGTCCAGTTCTCGAACGATGTCTCCGTACCGTTCTCGACCACCATCACCTGCCGGCGTTCGGCATCCCACTTCACACATACCGCGTGCGCGCCGACCTCGTTCTCGTTCGTGAAGCCCTCGAACGCCGCAACAGCGACGATCGCGCCCTTGTTCGCGAGCACACGGTGGTAGAGCTCATCCCACGAGTAGAAGCCGTTCTCGTGCCAGTCCGCGCCGACAATTCCCGCCGCGTCCGCCGCTGCCACACCGTCCGGGCCCGCGACAAGACCCGCCAAACCGGCAGGCATTGTCCCGCCTACCGCAGCCCACGCTGCCCGCGCAGCCTCCGGCAAGCAGTTCTTCGGCCCGTCGGCCAGCAGGTGTTCGAGCCCGCCCGGACGCTGGTAGTCCCCGGTGGCATCGGCGGTCGTCTCCTGCGGGTGCAGATCGGACAAACCGGCACGCAGCGCCGCGTCGAGCCGGTCGATCTCGGCGAGCGCCGCGGCGTAATCGATTGCGGCATCGAGCATCTCGCCGGTCGTCAGGGCCTGCCTGGCCAAGAACTCCAGCTCGACGTCGTGCTGTCCGGTTTCGGGATCGGTCAGCGGGCCCATCCCATTGGGTTGATACACCATCTGGTGGATCAAGGCGATCGGCAGCGACTGGTGCTCGTCGGTCTCCGGCGCCTCGATACCCATATCCCGAGCGATTTTCCGGTCCAGCTCACGGGCGAGGTCACGTTGGAGCTGGTATCGCCTCTTGCGCAGCTCCGTGGGTACCTCGGCGGTGAAATTCCAGTAACCGTGCTTGCCCTTGGACAGCTTTCGCAGCGTTAGTTCGGCCTTCTCGCTGCGGCTCGCCACCGCGTGGCGACGGCGCGCCAAGTCCGTGAGCTCGCTCGCCTGCTGGTCCAGCGCAGCCGCCCGCGCGGCGTGACGCCGATAGTCGTAGGCAAGCTCGAACAGCTTGCCGAGTGAGCGATGGCGACGGCCCCAGGTGCTTCTCCACGCGTCGAGCAGTGTGGACGAGTCCTCCAATGCGGTGCTCAACACGTCTTCGTCACGCGGGTACCGGGCCAGATGCTCGGCCCGCCGAGCATCGAATACCGCTTCGGTTACCGCTGTCCGGGAATGGGCCCGGCGCTGTTCCGCCTGCAGTGCGACGATGCCGCCAATCCGGGCGACTGCGTCCAGCAGCCTGGTGATATCCGTGATCGCCCGCGCCGGATCGGTGACATTCGGCCGTAACCCCGACTCCATCACCCGCGGGTCGGCCAGGCGTTCTCCCTCACGACGGAGCTCATCCACCGCAGCGGCGTCCAGGGTCTCCGCGTCGAGGCCCCGAATCCCCATGTCGAGGCGGATTCTCACACCGTTATCCGCCAGCGCCCCTGGTAGCTCGGCGCGATCTTCCGCCGCGACATCGGCGAGCCTGGCCAGCGAATCACTCAATACGACCCGGGCGCTCGGGTTCTCGGCGGCCGGTCCGAGTGCGGCCTCGATCGCTCGATCGAACTTGCTGGTGAGCTCCTGCAGTCGCGCATCCCGCTGTTCGACCGTCCTGGCATACGCCAGCACTGCCTGGCAGTCCTCGAATGCCACTGCGAGCTCGTACTTTTGCTGCTCTCGCTCCGGATCCCGGGTCCGCACACTGTTCGAGAACGGGTCCGGCGTCAGCGATTCCAGCTCGCTGACGCGCATGTCCTCCGGATCACTGCCCAGCAACTCCCGCAGCCGCTCACGGGTCTCGTCGTAGCGGGCCTGCACGTTCGCCAAGGTCTGCTGCGCTACCCGCATACTCGGGCGCATGCAATAGAAGTCCGTAATGTCCCGTTCCCGGACCGTCTGCATTTTCGGGATCGTGTCTTCGGTCTTCTGGACCAGCCCCGCCAATTCGCCGAGTTCCGCAATCCGACCGGCCATTTCCCGCACCGAGGCGGCCGAGTCCAGCCCCATTTCGTAACGCGTGTATGCGTCGGCAAGTTTGTCTTCCAACACATCGATACGGCGGGCCCTGAGGGTGCACCGATCGATGTCCGCGACCTTCTCCATCACCTCGAAAAGGCGGAAGAAATCGACCGCAAGGTCTTTCACCGTCTGGGTAGATTCGACGGACCCCAGCACTTTGCCGACCTCTTCATGCACCCGCGCCTGGTCGGTCAACTGCCGCTCGGCGATTTTCACCTGCCTGGCCAGCTCTTGCCGCAGGTTGGTGAGCTCTTGCTCGAATGCGCTCCGGGCCTCCGATTTCGGGTTCAGCAACTGCGAGCCCCGGTTACCGAACGGGGCTACCAGATCGCGGAACGCTTGATGCAGCTCGGCGAGCCGTTTGTCATCGTGACGGCGCAGTTCGACCAGAGCCGGTGTCAGCTCGGGCGCGACAACCGGTGCGGCCCTGATCTTCCCGCGCAACAACTGCGCCAAACGCTCTCGGAAACCAGGTGCGGCAGAGACCTGCCCCGATCGCGGCGACTCGGACGTACCGACATAGAAGTCCTCGGTACTGGTCCGCACCACACCATCGGCGTCGGCGACTTCCACTCGCTGCCCGCGCGGATCGAGGAATATGCCGTACTCCGGATGCCCAGCCGACTCCGCCGACGGCACGAAATTGGGCTGGAACACACCCATACCCGGATCACGCTTCTCGATCCGAACACGCCCATCCGCATCCACCCGGCGCACCAACCAATACGCATGCCCGATATCACCATGCTCACCGCTGCCATCGGTATGTGTCGGGTCGAATACCAGCAGGCCCACCTCGGCCTCGGGCTCAACCATGTACCGGGGGTCGCCCGGCGGGTCAATACCCTTGCGCCACGCCCTCTTCGGATCGATGCCCCGGTTCCGTGCATCCACCTCCCATCCGAAAGCCTCCAACCGCGCAACAGCCGTACCGATATCGGCGAAGGCTTGTTTGGGCCCGCCCATCACCTCCTCGATAACGCTGACCCGCATACCGTCCAGCCCAGCGGTGAACCCGCCCAGATCATCCCGGCCGGTCTCCTCACCGATGTCCTGCATCGTCAACGGGCCACACTGGTTGTCCGCATGCGGCCACCGTGTTTGTGGGCGTTGATAATCCGCGTAGCTGTCGCTCTGTCGACCGGGCAGCTGGTCGCCCACCTCCGCGGCCGGCCGCAGGACTCCGCGGCCGACACGGTTGGCCCGGTGCCATTGCTCCCAGTTCGCCATAGTCGTCGCGAACACTGCCGGATTCAGTCGATGCGACATTCCGTCCGCAACCCGTGACGGATGCAGCAACGACAACGACGAGTCCAGAGCGCCACCGACACCGGCCTCCGCCAGCATCTCGAACGGATTGAACTCCTTGATCCACCTTCCATCGGCGCCCTTGCCGAAGCGGGCATATTTCGGCGCCGCTTTCTTCAAATAGCCGTCGACGTCGAGGTTCGGCTGCACCAACGAGCGGTTTCGATATTCAGTGAGGGCCGCTTCCAACCCTCTTGTCATGGCATCGCCGTCCATGTAATTGATCCCATGGAACCGATCCACAGCATGGATGAATTCATGGCGTACGAGGTGGGCTACCAAGGACCTTGTGGACCGGCTGAACCAGCCAACTTTCTGATTCGTCCGCAGGGTTTTCTCGGACCATTCCCGATCGACCACTGCCCGGCGGTCGATTTCGATGACCGAATAGAAATCAGGGCCATCCTTTTCGTGACGAGTCCCAGGGGAATACGTCACTGCCATATCCCCGGCGAGTGTGTTCGCTTCAACGAAGCGAACCTCCCGAAGATTGTGCCTGCCACCATATTTCGCGATCAGCGCACGCAATTCGCGATCGACGTCGGCCAAAGCATCCAGATTCGCGTCTTCCCATCCGAGCAACCGAACATGGTGATCGTCATATAGTTTCTCGACGATCTTTCGGCATGCTTCGAACGGCGCTCCAGCCCCCTCGTCGCCATCGACGAGGCCGCGGGTGGATTCATCCCGGTCGCGAGACTCTTCGAAATACGCCCAGACCTCGCCGTGCGACTCGACCCCCGACCTGGTAGCAGCCAGCAGTGACCGGTGCACCTCCTCGCCCACCGCCGCGGCACTGTGCTGCGGAATTGCCGCAGCCCCATCCGCGTAGTCGACTTGCCCAAGTGGACGGTACTGATCGCATTCGACGGACACGCGCAGCGATCGGACATCGGCATCTCCGGAGAATTGCACCTGCATTCGCATGGTCGGCCGGAGCAGAGCCTGGTTATCCGGGACCGTCCGCTGTCCCTCGAGGCGAACGAACTGCTGAGTTCGGGTGAACTCGTTGTCAACGCCCTCTTGCCAGATTTCCGATTCCACAGGGAAGTCCGCGATGAACTGCAGCACGTCGCGTCCAGCGCTACGCACCATCTCCATTGCAGCCGCGATCTTGTCCTCGTCACGCCAGCCCAACGCCCGCAGCCTGGCCCCCAACACGCGGACACCCTCGTCCAGTAACTGCCCCTGCCCCCAGGCGAACAGCACTATCTGTTCACGTTCGGCAAACAAGCCCTCGACAAGCGAGGCCAAGTCCACGCTCGGATCCAGAGTGTCGATACGACTTTCCCGCACCGTTTCGTGCACGGCGATGGCGCGCTCGATCTCTCTGACCTTTGCCGTCGAACTGATGAATGTCGCGGCCGAGATGTGCAGTTCGCGGTGAGTGGATTCGGGAATCTCTCCCCGCAAGCGGGCAACTTCGGCGGCAAATCGCTCTTCCGACCGCAGTGCGGCCAGGTCGACATCCGTGACCCCCGCGGCTTCGGCGGCGGCAGCAGCAGCCTGCAGCTTCTGGTACTGGCGCGTCCATTCATCCACGCGCTCAGCGTGAGCATTCAGAAGCCGGTATCGCCACGCGGCCGAATTCGAAGCGCCAGCCAGTTCCTCGAGCCTGTGGACCATGGAGTTGATCTCGCGATAACGAAGCGTCGCCGCCCGCAGCTCAGTGTCATAGCGGGCGGAGTCGAGGACCCCTTGTTCGTCCATCCGGCGTCGCGAGGCCGTCAGCTCCTCGTCGAATCGATCCGACGACAAAGCATCCAGGTTGGCGTCGGTCCTGGCAGCTACCTTCGCCAAATCTGCTGCGGCACCGGCACGCTCGGCAATCAATTGCCGATAGGTGGGTCGGAACCCTTCCGGAATCGTGTCCAGCACGCCGGCCTCCCCGGATCCGGCCGTTGCGGCTCTGCCCTTTCCACGGAAGACACTCGTCAGACGTCTGCGCCAACCCGGTCGAGATTCACCGTCGCGTACCGCTCCCGACTGCTCGCGCACCGGCACGCCCGTGCCGTCGCCGACCCCGGGCAGCTCCTGCCCAGCCCGGCCCCGCCGCTGCTGCCCGATCCGGGTCCTCGGCTTGTCACGGCCCGCGACGGCGGACCCCGGCACGTGCTCGACCGTCGGGCGGCCGTCACCGTGACGCAGGATGGCGTAGGTCTGCCGCACATCGGCCTTGCGCTGCCCGCGGACGTGGTCGTAGGTGATGCCGGTGGGTTCTGGGCGCTGAATCGCGGTGCGCTGCACCGGGTTTTCCCAGGACCAGTCGCGGACCTTCACCGTCTCGCCGTCCTCGGCGACATACATTTCGTAAGTGTGCGAGCCCACGACGTCGGGGTTCTCGGGGTCGAAACCGAGGTATTCGTCGGTCACCGCGGCGATCGCACCCGGTCCCATGGTCAGCAGTTCGTCGGCGATCTTGTCGTGTGCGGTGCGGCCGCCGTCCGGGTCGGCGTGGAAACCGCCCGGATGCCAACCCGCGCGAAGCAGTTCCGCGTATTCGTCGGCCGTGCGGCCGTGCAGGCCGCGCGCATCCACCGGCGCAGGAACCCGGTCCGGCCACCTACGATGTTGGGACCAGGCCACATTCGTGGTGCAGTTCGCCGGATTGCCCTCCAAGGCGTATTCGATCAGCGGCACCTCGAAGGAGGTGTCCGGAATCCGGTAGGCGGCCAGATCCGCACGGTCCACCGGCTCGAAATCGCCCCAGTCGATATCGACATCTGCGAACAGCGACCGCGCCAGCGTCCGATCCCGCGCGGTGTTGGTCAGATCCATGCCCTCGGGCAGTGCCAGGACCTCCACCCACGGCAGGGATACTGCCAGCGCCCTGCGCGTCTGCAACAGACTGTTGATGTCGTAGAGCAACCTCTGAGACGTGGCAATGTCGACGCCGTCCGCACCGAAGTACACGACCGTCGCATGCCTGCGCTGGGAGTCGCTGTCGCGCGCGTTCTCGTCGAAGTTGGCCGCGGCGTGGCGCAATCCGTCTGCCAGCGAGCCATTGGTGACATGTCCTGCCACCGTGACAGTGACGCGGGTGGCGGTGTCGACGTCACCGAACGCGACCATGAGTCGGCGGTCGGTCCCGGTCAAACCGAGTGAAAGCACATGGACCGGTGGGTGACCGGGCAACGTGGCGGCCAGCTCTTCGGCTTGGATCAACTCCGCCAGCCGCTGCCGCAGCTCGATCAACCTGGCGCTGTCGCTTGCGGACAGCCCGGAATCCGCCGCTGCCAACGACTCCAGCCGGAACAGCTCGCGCTGGAGCAACCTCCGATTGGCACGGTCGCGCCATCGCGCGGGGACTCCCCGTTCATACCGCGGATCGACGAGCAGCTCCGGCTTCCCTTCGACCAGAGTCCAGCGGTCGTCCCAGGTCAGCTTCCGCCAGATCGTCGCCATTTCTTGCGGCCGCAGGTGCCGGCCGGGGGCGCCGAAATACTGCTCCCAGATGAGATCGGACCGCGTCAGCGCCGTGGGATCCACCAGGTCATCCGGCAAAACCTGCCGTCGCGGAACGCTATTCGCGGTGTCGTCGCCCCGCGGCGGGGTTCGATCTGTCCGGCGCGGTACCTCCGGGCGCAGGTAACCCTCGACGCGCCGGTGTGTTTCCGGCTCGAATTCGTCACGGTAGCCGTCGAACCGCTCGTGCTCGAATGCGGCACGCGCCAGGGCCTTGTCGGCGTCATCCACCACGACGATGCGGATCTGCGGCTCGGCGGTATTCTCCCGGCCCGCACGAACCCTGGCGTCCTCGACCAGCGAAACCAGGTCGCGGGCCAGCCGTTGCGGGTCGGTTCCCTGCCACACCACCGCGGCACGCCGGAGACCCGCGCGACGCTGCGGCAAACTATCCTGCAGGCCGAGCTCATCAGTGGCGGGGCGCAGGCCGGTGCGCAGCGCTTCGGGCGTCGGATCCGCTGCCGTGACGAACACGGTGATCTCGTCGGCGATGCCCACCTCGCCGATCGATACGAATGAGCGTTCGTCCGAGGCACTTTCACCCAGTGGGAGCGCGATCGGCAGAATCGGCCGTTCCGGTTCGGTCAGCCGGCCGCCCCGGTTCAATGCCGCCAGGAAAGCGCGCAGACGTGCCACCTGCGTCGACTCGAATGCGTCGAGCCGATCGTTCATCGCGCGCGCGAACAGCCGCATCACCGCATCGGCACGGAAGGTATCCAGGATGCCGTCGGTGCCGGCGACCAGGTCCGCGGCGGCCTGAGCGAGCGCGCGGCGTTGAGCCGATGGCAACTCCTGCCACAGTGCCGCCACCACATCCGGTGTGTCACCATGGCGTTCCAGCCCTACCCTCGCCAGATCGACCGGAGCGGCGTCGGCCGGGTCGTCTTCGTAGTCCGACAGTACGAACGCCGCCGGCGCCGGGTCCACGCCACGCGGCGCTTCCGCCACGGTGACGTTGCCGTCCAGCTGCGGCTGTGCCTGCCGCGTCACGACGGCCCCGTCACCGTCGCCGATCAGTACGATCTGCGGCTGCCGGGCACCGATGGCGTCGGTGAGGTGTGCTACCAGTGCGTCGGCGTCCAGGCCCACCAGATCGACGTCATGTGGCGCCCGGCCGTGGTCGGCATCGTCGTGATCGATGGGCAGGGTCGCGATCATCGCCACCGACCCGCGCCACACCTGTTCGGCGACAAAGAAATCGACGAGGGACTCGGTAGTCGCGCCGATATCGCCGTCGTTGTGCGCGGTGCGCGCCGCGTAGCCGAGAACGGTGTCCGCGGTGGCCGGGTCCCCGAGCTGGACCACGATCCGGCTGCGGCCACCGTCCTCGTCCGTCCCGTCGTCGGACCGGACGAACACCGGCGTCGACACGTGGGCGGCTTCGAGACGCGTGGTCAGCGTGCCGAGAGCCAGGAACTCCGCGCCCACCTCGACGTGGCGTTGCAATTCCTCAGGTGATGCCGGTGTATCCCAGGATTCCAGCTGCTGCAGGTCGCGATAGGTCCGGTCCAGGGCTGCGTCGAGCGCTTCGGGTTCCCGAGACCCGAGATTCCCGCGCTTGCCGAAACCACGCCTGACGGCCACGATCGACTTCTCCCCGTCGGCCAACGAGGTTTCGGCGGTGTGCTTCTGCTTCGTGACGGCACCCTGCTCGGCCGTCACGCGCTTCATGACGATGCCTTCGGTGGCTACCACATGCTGTGGCTGGTCCCATGCCGCGAAGGCGCAGTGGACGATTCCGTTCTCGCCCTTCTCGTAGACCATCACCTGGCCGTCGTCGGCCTCGTAGATGAGGAAGACGTGCCCGCCGATCGCGCGCCGCTTGCGCCCGGCGTACTGCACCGCGCCATAGACCGCGCCGCCATGGTCTCGCACATGCTCGGCGATCGCGTCGACGGAGTCGAATCCCTCTGCGTGCCAGTCCGCGTGCGCTGCCTCGGCGAACTCACCCCACCCCATGCCGGCGACCGCGATCCGCGGGTCGTCCAGAGCGGGCGGGCTCACCTCGTGCCCCAGCTGCTGACGGCCGAAGTGCAGTACGGCCGGACCGCAGTTGAACGGCCCTTCGCCTGCCAGGTGGTGCTGCGCGGGAACGGTTGGCGGCTTGGCGACCACTTCGGCGTCGGCGCTCACGGAATCGATCGGCTGCTGCGGCACCCACCCGGACGGCGGTTGCATCGACGGGCGCCGACCGTCGGCGCCCGCATGCGGCACGGTCGGATCGATGTGGACGATGTGGTGTGCCTGATCGATCACGATCAGTTCTCGCAGTCCGCGAATCGGGCGGCGGCGCAGCGCATCACCGATCTGTTCCGCGCTGACGCGCGTCTCGGACAGGTTGACGATGATCCGGTCGGCCTGCTCCTCGTTCACCTTCTCCCACACCCGGTACATGACGTTGCGGAGTCGGCTGGTGGTGGGGACGTAATGGTCGAAGATCCGGCCCTCGATGCGGTAATCGGGGTTCTTGGGGCCGGGCACGTCCGGGTTCTGCTCGACGTCGTAACCGAGTTGCGCGAGCAGCTGGGCCTCGTTCTCCCGCTCCAATTGCCGGCGGGCGATCGCATCGGTCTTGGTGATCGGGGTGCGCCGCCCGGTCGGCGTGCGCAATGGGTCGGGTTCCGCGGATGGCAGGGTAACCGCCGGCCGATCTGCTGCGGCACCGTCACCGACCCACGGAATCGCCCGCCGGCCCCGGTTCAGCGTGCCGCCGTCCTCGGCGACATCCACGGCAAGCCCGATCCGGGATTTCGGCTTGGGGACGCCGGTGGCCTCCGGGTCGTAGGCCACGGTCGGGGTGCCGTCGGGCAGGCGGAAGATCACGAAGGTTTCCTCGACGCCCTCCTTCGGGATTCCGTCGAACGGATGGATCACATCGAGCACGTCGTCGATGGGACGCTGGATCACGTGGCGGTCCGTGTATGGGGTCTGCTCCCACCTACGTACTCGCACAACAGGTTCGCCGTCGACGTCGCGGTCGACATACATCTCGTACGCGTGCGCGCCGACCTTGTCGGTGCTGTTCGGGTCGACGTTGGCGCTTTCGTCGACCACCACCGCGACCGCGCCGGGGCCCATCGCGAGCAGCCTCGCCGCGATTCGGTCGTGCGCGGTCAGCCCGCCGATCACTTCGCTGGTGAACGACTCGGGATGCCAACCGGCCTGCAGGAGTTCGGTGAACTCATCCGCCGATCGCCCCTTCGGACCGACGTTCGCTGCGACCGGCAGGTTCAGGTGCGGCCAGGCGCGGCGCTGGGAGTGGGATACGTAGGTGGTGCAGTTGGCGTTGAAACCCTCCAGCACGTCATCCCACTGTGTGGGGTCGAAGGTATCCGGACGCTGGTAGTCGCCCGATGAATTGCCGGTTTCGCGGCTGGACTGTGCCCAGTCGAGCAGCGACTTGGCGTCGTCCGACAAAAGGTCCGCATACAGTTGCGCGGAGTCGGCGATGCTCGCTCCGGCGGGCATCGCCCGCACCTCGATCCGAGCCACACCGGTGGCCGATCGGTAGCGGCTCTGCACCGCCGCCATGTCAACCAGATCGACAGTCAGATCCGAACCCGCCTGCGCCACACCCATATTCGAGCCGATGTAGGCAACCGAGGCCCCTGTGCCATTCGGATCGAATGCGAGTGCGGCGGCCTCAACGACGGCCGTCGGCGACACCATATCCGGATGCGGCGGCGCCGACGGCAATTGTCCCGCCACGGTGACCCTGATCCCGCTCGAGGTGTCCGGATCGTTGTAGCTCACGATCATCCGGTGCGGCCGCTCGCTACCCGCCAGCGCCAGCACCGGGGTGGCCACGCCCAGCGACAGCACATATACGTGCGGGTGGCCCGGCAGGATTGCGGCCTTCTCGGCGGCCACCTCCAAAGCGTTCAGGCGATTGCGCAGCTGTTCCAGTTCGACCGTCCCGCCGGGGATTTCGTCGATCCGGCCGGTCGCTTCCAGGGGCGACAGGACGGCGAGTCGCTGGGCGAGCAGCATCCGGTTGGCACGGTCGCGCCACCGTGCCGTAGCCCCCGGCTGTTCGGCGAGCTTCTCCGGCGCACCCTCCACAAGCAACCACCGGTCGTCCCGGCTCACGTTCTCCCATTGCGTCTGGAAGGTGTCGCGATCAATCGTCGTGGCATCGCCGAAAAGGGAGCGCCACAACGCATGCGCGCGCTGGCCCACACCCGGGTCGCCGGGCAACATGGGCAGTGCCGGTCGCGGCTGGACCGTGCCGCGTTCGGTATTGCCCTGCGCGCCCGTTACGGAATCGGGCTGGTCCGATTCGCCCCGGGCCCAATCGGGTATGACATCGGAGAAGTCGGCATCGGGCAGTGGGACCGCGTCGATCTCGAATCGGTTCTGGTACTGCACCATTCGATCGTCGGCCCGGATCGCACGCACCAGCTCACGGCCACCGATTGCCGTGGTGACCAGCCGGATCCGCACGTTGTCGGGGTGGGCCGCGGCCAGTTCGGCCAGGTCCTCGGCCAGCCTTTCCGAATCGGTACCCTGCCACAGGGCCACCGATTGCGGCCCGAGTTCGCCACGCACCACTTGTTTTTCGAGCTCGCCGCGGGCACGGACCAACCCCGCGCGCAGGGCCTCGGGAGTCGATCGGGCGGCGTCGACGAAGACCGTGATCTCATCGGGGGTGCGCACTCCGGTCGACACGAAGGACCGTGCGCGCGGCTCCTCCCGCACCGGCAGCGCCAACAGGCGAGTAGTGAACGGGAAGTCGGGCGCCGAAGTCTCCTGCAGGGTGACGGTGAATCGGTTGAGCCTGTTCAGGCACGCCACCAACGCCTGCAGCCGGGTCACCTCGGCGCGCATACCGGCGGCCTGCTCCCGGCTCACTGTCGCCGCCAGCCACCGCATCCAGGCGTCGGCGTAGCCGGGTTCGGCGAAACCGCCCAGTTCGGCATCCAGTTCGGCGGTGCGGATGGCGGCGGCCAGGTCGTCCAGTACCGCGTCGGTGATCTCCGCCGGCAACTGCGGCTGATGGCCCGGCAGATCGAAAGCGTCCGCCCGCGTCTCCCGCACGCCGAGAGCGTCATCGGCCAGCTCGATGAAGCGCACGCTGCCGCCGGATGTGTTGTCCGGCGACGCGGCCAGTCGCGCATGCACCAGGCGCGCTACCGCGACACCGTCACCGATGCCGCCGATCTCGACCGCGGGAAGATTCGTCCCGGTGCGCGAGGACGCTGCGCGGCGCTCGTACAGCTGCGACAACTCCAGGGTCAGCACATCCGCATCGGCGGCGATGAGGTCGACCGCATGGTCGGCCCGGCCTTCGGGGAGCAGATCGTCGTCGTAGCGCAGCACCACAATTACCGCAACCGACCCGCGCGCTTGCTGGTCGGCGGTATACCCGACGAGCGATTCGGCGGTTTTCGCCAGCTGATACAGGTCGGTTTCCGTGCGGGCGACAAGACCGATCACAGTGTCCGCGGTGGCGGTGTCGCCGTATTCGAGCACGATGCGACCGCTGTCATCGGCCCGGTCACCGCGGCTGTAGTCCAGCAGGAGTACCGGGTCGAATCCACGCCGGATGGCCTCGCGATCGGCGTCGTGCAGGACCTCACCGACTGCTTCGACCTCGGCCAGGCGCGACAGATCGTCGCTGCCGTCCAGTGCGAGATCCTCTGCGTGGAGGTCTTCGCGGTTCCGGGCATCCCGTTCGACGGGGCCCGGCGGGCCACGATCGTCGCGGGGCAGCCCAGCGAGCTCGACATCGGGTTTGTCGTCCTTGATCGCGAACCGCGTCCCTGCCACGAACGGGATGACCGCATTGCCGTCGGCGTCGGCCACGATGCCGTGCACCCGCAAGATATTCAGCTTGTTGCGCTTACGCAGCCACTCCCACACCTCGCCGTCGCGGAAGGTCTTTTCCTGCCCGTCGACCCATTCATGCACTACCAGGTGGTTGTGTTCGTCGACTTCCACTTCGAACATGTGGCCGCCGACCCGCCGGCCGTTCCGGTACGTGATGGCCCCCGCGATCGCACCGTCGTGCGCCCGCACATGTGAGATCAGTTCCTCGAGTGAAGCGAAGCGCTGCCAGTCTCCCTGGGCCTGCTGCGCCACCTCGTCCTCGTTCGCTCCCTCGAGCCCGACATTCGGCAGCACGGACTCCGGCACCGCGAAGTCACCGCCGTTGCGCCGGATGCGCTCCGCGCGGAATTCCAGGAACCGCTTCACCGCCACCGGAGCGCAGATCGGCGGCGGCACATGTTCGGGGAAGTCCGGCACGACCGCGGTCGGAGAGCTCGACTCGAGCTGCCCGATAATTTCCGCAGCGAGCACATGCATTTCGTCATCGGCGTCCGCACGCGCCTCGTCGTCGAGATCCGCACTGAGCCTGCGGGCCAGCGCCCCGAGCCGTCCGGCCTGCTCCACCAGCCGGTCGTAGTGGAGACCCGCCCGCACGTACGCGTCGATCGCCGCGGTCACCTCGACCTGGTCCAGATACCGGCGAATCGCGGCTGCCGTGTACTGCTGCTCGAGCGCGGCCGCCGTGCCGTCTTCATCAGAGGGCATCTGGAGCCCGCGAAGGTGCTCGCGCAGGTACCCCTCACTCAATGCCGACGTCGGTTTTTTCAGAAGAGCGGCCAGATCCCGTAGCAGCTCGGCGCGCCTGGCTCGCGCCTGCCGCACCGCGGCGGAATCCAAAGTGTCCACGTTCACGTGGTAGTCGGTGGCGAGGTCCAGCCGAATGAATGCTCGTTCCGTGTGCGCCCGGCTCACCTGGTCGGACAGGGAGGCGATACCTTCGCTGCCGGCCCACCACTTCAAGTGCGCGATTTCGGCATCCGCGATGACGAAATCCGGTATCTCCTCGATGAATTGGGCGATCCGCGCGACGTCGTCAGTGGACCGCGCCCGTCCGAGCAGGTTGGTCAGTACCACGCGCAGCCGATCAGCGGACAGATCGTCCATGCTCGACGGCAGCCCCAAGGCCTCGGTCAACTGGCGTTCTGCTGCGCCCAGATGCTCGGTCATCTCGGTGACCAAACCCTGGACGCGGGCGAGGAACTGCATGCCCGCCACCAGATGGCGGGCCTGTGCGGCCAGTAGATCCCGCTCCACCTCGTCCCCGGGCATCGGCTGCGGGCCGGCGGATTCGAGGTGGCGCTCGAATCGACGCACCTGCGCGTCCGCGAGTACCAATCGCGCAGCGTTATCGAACAGGCCCGCCAGGGGTGCCATGTTGTCCAGATCGGTCGCGATCGTGGGCAATAGGCGAATCGTCTCGAGCACCCGCCGAGGTTCGAGGTCGGCCGGGTCCAGCTGGACCGGGGCCCCATCGACCCGCAGCTGGCTGATCAATTCGGCAACTCGCTCGGCGGCTGCGGCGCGATCGGCACGCGCGGCCCCGAGCTTCCGCTGGATCTCGAGTTGTGATCCTGTTGGCGCGGAAGCGATCCGGACTGTCGAGACGCCCGCCATCCGTACCTGGGCGACCGCGCGGGAAGTACCCGTGAGGTGGTTTTCGGGTCCGTGGCCGTACGGATGCAGCGCTCGGCGCATCGCGTCGCGCTCGACGATCGTGCGTTCCAACTGTTGCGCGGATGCGGCGGCCCGTTCCTCGGGGGAGGTGACCGGGTTGTGACCATGGCCACGAACCACCGCGATCAGCGCGCTCTCGGAGTCCAAGTCGGAGTTGCCGAAACCGTTGAACATGTCGTTCGCCGTACGCAACCCCGTCAGCAGTTCGGCATCGTCGAAGGACGCCCACTGGATTCGCGCCGCGGTGTCCGGGTTACCGAACGCCACGGTGACTTCTACTTCCCCGGTGTCGGGGTCCACGCGCTGCGACAGCACCCGCGGTACCGCTTCGCGTTTGATGGCGTCCATCGCAAAGTTGATGTTTTGATAGCCCTGGCGAACCGACCGCGGCTCGTCCGTATCCAGCGAAGAGGCCCGTTTGGACCGAACCGACTCCTGGGCTATGTCACTGGCCTCGACGGGCAGCAGTCCCGGAGCGTTGGCAACGAGCTCTGGATGTTCCTTCACCAGAACGTTGTGCACATACGGCGGCCAGGTGCGCCACAGCCGGGCGTTGGCCTCGGCCCGGCGGCCGATCTCTGCGAGATCGGCGCCTTCGGGCACCAGAAGTTCTTGCAGACTGCCCATTCCGGCCCACTCCAGCGCGGTGGCAACCACATCCGGTCGGGACGCGGGACCATCCGCAACGGTGGCCTCCACCGCCTCCGACGGGCTCAGCTCGCGCTGCTGGACAGGCGGCGGAAAGACCTGATCCACGGGCCGGCTCCGGAACAGATTGCACGGAACCGACAACAGCTCGCCATAGCTGCCGGACAGGGCGTCCTCGAACGGGTCGGCAGGGGTTGCGAACGGATCGGCCGGAGTTTCGAACGAATCGACAGGGGTTCCGACCACACCGTCGGCGGTTGTGAACACCGCGTCGTCGGTTCCGGACTCGCCGTCGTCGGCTCCGGGGATGACGGCGGAGGATGCGGTCAGTTCGAAAGCGCGGAAGGCGAGGGTCAAGGCTTCGTCGCTTTCGGCCCCCAGCAGGATGCTGTCCCAGGGTTCGGCGGCTTCATCCCTCGCCGCGACGATGTCGGTGACCTGCCGGCGCAGGGTGGCGCCGTCACCGGCAGGGAAAGCCAATACCACGGTGACGGGCTCGCCTTCACCGAAGAAGCCGGTCATCTCCTCGATCAGCAGCGCCAGTTCGGGATCCGTGATCGTGGGCTTTCTGTGCTCGATCAGTTGGAAGCCCGGTCCGAAGAGGAAATCCGCCGGGCGGACCGGCAGCTTCGGCAACGTGATCGCCCGGTCGCGGACGTGGACGGACAGTCTCCGCGTCGTGGCCATGTTACCGACCGACATCATCGGGATCCCAGGCTCACCCGGCCGCGGGAACACCAGCAATCGCACCTGCAGATCCCCGGCCACGTGCGCGATCCAGCGTTCGGCGACGGTCAACCGGTCGGCCCAGACATCGAGTTCCGCGAGCCGGGCCACATTTTCGGCAGTCGGTTCGGCGGCGCGCAACCGGTCGCGCTCGAACACCAGGCGCAGCCTATTCACCTTGTCGCGCAATGTATCCGGCAGATCTTCACCGGCCATCTCATCGGCGATGGTGTGCAGGATCGCGTCCTGTTCCGCGAAATCGAGTACGCTCCACCGCCATTCGATCTGCTTCAGGCGCATTCTGCGCCGTGCATGCACCCGCTCGCCGGGAGCCACCTCGCCGAATTCGCCATCGGCCTCGGCTCCGGCGACCGCAGCGTCGGCTCGCCAGAGCAGACCCTGCCACCTCTCCCGCAATACGTCCGGGCCCAAGCGGATACCGAACTCGACGGCGGTGGGGTCGATGGTCGGCAATCCCGGACGCGGCGGAACATAACCGGGTATCTCGTCCCGGCGTGCACCGATACGAACGTTCTTGAAGTCCAGCCCAGCGATCGCCCGCGAAGTACCGTTCGGACCGAGCGATATGGCCGCGGACCCATCGCCTTTCAACGCCATACCGCCGAGGCTGTCCACGCCGTGCTGGCGCGACGCCCATTCGAAGAACTCGGTCTCCGTACCGCCGTCGATCACCATTACCGTGTCGCCGTCCAGGTACACAGTGACCGCGTGCGAACCGATCTCGTCGGCTTTGTCGAAACCGCGATAACCGAGCACCGCGACGACAACGTCCCCGGTGTTCCGAACCCGGTCGTGCAGCGCCCGGAACGAGGCGAAACCGCCCTTTTCCCAATCGGATCCGACGAACTGCGGCGCCAGCCGGGCATCGGTTCCCGCCAGGCCGCTCAGGTCGACCGGCCGCTTCGGCGGCTGCTTGCCGAGTTTGCGATAGGCGGCATCGGTAGCATCCGGCAGGCACATGCCCAGCCGCTCGCCTTCGGCGAGATTCGCTCCCCGCAGGTGGTTCCGGGTCGCGATATCCGGATGTTCGTAGGCCGACATGTCACCGGGACGATCGTCGGTGAGCAGGGTGGTGAGCTGTGCGCCGAATCCGTCATCCAGCGCCGCGTCGATGCGGGCCAGCTGTGCGGCGGCGATATCGGCGGCGGGTGCGGCGGTGGTCGCGGCATCGGCCAGGTAGAGCTCGTCCTGTACACGCACCCGCTCCCCGGCGATCACCCCGAGGCGCTCGGTGAGCTCGAGCAATCCGCGCAACTGTGCGGTCGCGGCGTCCCGTTGCTCGGCGTACCGGATCATCTGCTGCAGTTCGAACCTGATCCGGCCGACCGCCGCCCCTTCCGCGCTCCGCGGGCGGTATGTCTTGGCGGCTCGGTAGGCCTCGGTCAGGTCGGTGACCTGGAGTGGGCCGGAGGGCAGCTGGAAGCGGTGGCCGGTGAGATTCTGCCGATACCGCTCCGCGAGCCGGCCGAGGTGCTCGCCGATCGCCTCCATCTCCGCTCGGGCCCGCGCCTGTGCCGCACGCAGTTCGTGCACCTGACGCATACGCCGGGAGATTGCGAGGACCGATTCCCGCTTCGCGATCTCGATATCGGCGTCGCGGCAGGCATTCGCGAGCGTCGTGCGTTCGGGCGCGTCGTGCTGGGCGGTGAAAAGAGCCGCCAACCGCGCTACGCGCGCCGGGGTGAGCTGTGACTCCGGAATGCCCGTCTGGAGCGCCAACTGCCGGGCGTTCCGCCGGCGCTCGCCGCGCCAGCGCTCGAGATCCAGTTCTTGCCGACCGATGTTGTCGAACGTGACGGACTCGTCCCCGGTCCGGGCGCGCAGGTCGAGGCGCTGCTGCTCGAGCATCTGCGCCAAGGCGGGTATCGCCGAACTGCCGGCGGTGGGCGCGCTCGCGGCATCGTCGAGATCCACATCGCTGGGCAGCACATCGAATTCGCGTGCCATTGCCAGCAACTGATCCGACCGCGTCTCGAATTCGGCGACGAGCCGAGCCAGCGCGTCGAGCGCCTCATCGTCGGTGCGCGCCCTGCTGCGACTGCTCTCGATCGCCTTCGCCTGTTCGCTCAACGCGAGAAGGTGATCGGTCAATTGCAGGTACTGGCGCTGGGTCACCAGGCCTTGATCGCGGTACACCGCGGCACGACGTATCGCGGATTCGACCAGATCGATCTTCGCGCTGCGTGTGGGCAGTGCATCCCGGACGACACGGACCTGTCGGTCTACGTCGGAGCCCTGGCGGGGCGTGGCGGCCGGCCGCCGCGTCACCCTGTCACCAGCAATTCTGCGGTGCGCCGCAGCCACCCGTTCGCCGATCCGGTGGGTGCGCCGCTGGGCGCCGAGCGGCACCGGCCGGGTGAAGGCAGTGCGGTGTTCGGCCAGCTGCTCGCCGGCCAGTGCGGCCCGCACCAGGGCACGGTCACCTCGTTCGGTGTGCAGCCGGATCGGACCGGCCGCGGTCCGTTCGGCGGCGAGGTTCGCGAGATCGGCGGCCAGCATGTCCGGGTCGGTGGCCTGTGCCACCACTACCGCCACGGTCCGGCCGGGATCCGCGCGCTGTTCTTCGGCATACACACCGATCGCGTCCCGCAGACCGCTACGACGCGACAGCGCATCCGACTGTCCGTTCGCCAGCACCACCACCAGGTCGGCGGTGCGCGGATCGCCGATGGTGGCGAAGGTGGTGTGCTCGGTCCAGCGCATATCGAATGCCGGATTGCCGGGCAGCGCCTGCGTCCACTGCCGGGTCCTGGCCTGCACATCATCGAAGTGGATTCCGGCCTGTGGCACCCGATCGGCCATGACATCCCACACCCGGACGCCGTCACCGCGCCCGATGACTTCGACCGTCGGCGGCAGCTGCCCACGTGCTTCGTGGATCGCCTGGGTCGAAACGATTCGGTGCACCAGGTTCTCGCCAACCGCGTCGATGGTCGGCGCCGTATTCCCCTTCGCGCCGTAGCGCAGCACCGCGACCGTGGCCGTGACCCGATCCGGCTGGTTCTCCACCTGCGCGATGTCGGCCGTCTCGTGCACCCGCGCGGTCAGCCCGCCCGAGTCGGCGGCATTCGGCGCAACGAACCAGACCTGGTGTTGCGCAGTGGCTTTGCGGTCACCGAATTCGATAACCAGCGCCCCGTCGTCGTAGGACACCAGGTGCACCGGCATGCCCATCGCCTTACCGCGGGCGTCGGCGGCCGCCACTGCCTCCTTGATATCGCGCAGCTCCTCGAGCCGAGCCGTTCTCGCGGGATCGAGGACGCGCTGTTGTGCCATCGCCTCCAGCTGCAGGAGTTCTCCCGCCGCCGCCAGCCGGTTGTTCCTGTTCTGCAACCGGCTCGGCACAACTTCGGCGGCAGCGAAGATCGCCGGGTATCCGCCCGAGAAGGCCGCGCGGACATCGACATCCACATACTGGGCAGTGACGCGATCCCAGAAGCGGACCGCTCCCGCTGCCTTGGCCCGAGTCGCGGCGACATCGACGCGGGCCCCGTCCGTGGCCAGCTCCGCCACATCGCCGAGCCCCGCGGCGCGCACGGCGGCATCGACAACCGCGCGACGCTCGCGCGACCACTCGTCATTCCCATCCAGGTCCCCGGCCACCGCCGCCTCGACCAACCGCCCCTCGGCGTCCACCACACCGGGCATATCTCGCCCGATTTCGCCCGGCGACTCCCCCTCCTCCAGCGGGTGACGCCGTTGCCCCTCCGGCCCGAGCACAATGCCGTGCAGCTTCCCACCCGGCTTGTCCCACTTGGCAAACGAAACGTCGATGACCTCGTGGCCCTTGCGTTCGTGCACCATCACCGTGCCGTCGGCGGCGCGATACATCACGAACATATGCGCCCCGGCCGCACCGTGAGTGACGGTGCCGAGGACGATCTCGCCGTCGGCGGCCAGCGCCCGCATCTCTTCGAAATCGGCGAAGCCGTTCTCTTTCCACTTCGTACCCAGGTGCCGCGCGATGTCGGAGGGCAGCATGCCGTTGGCCTGGATCGCAGTGTCGAACATCGACGGCGGGTCGATAGCGACACCGAGCACATCCTTGATGAACCACATCGCATCGACGGCACAGAGTTTCGGCACACCGGCGAGATGCTTTTCCTGCGCCTCGGTCAGCGACCCGGACCATTCGGCGACACCGTCGAACATCGCAGCGACCGGGTCGACCGGCGGCGGCTGCACCGGCGCCGACCGCACCCCATCGGTGGGCGCCACCGGTGGCTGGGTGCGTTGCGTGGGTGCCGCGGCGTCCTGGGCCAGGTTGGCCAACAGGTTGTCGAATACCCTGTTCAGCACGTGTGTGCTGGTGTCGAGTCCGGCTTCCCGCTCCGCGATGGACAAGAGCTGCTGCAACTCCGCAGCCTGGTTTTCCGACTGCATGTCACCGGCAAAGGCCAGCTCCAAATCGGCGATTTCCTGCAACTCGGCCATCGCGCTCCGGCTGCGCCGCAACGTGACGGTGTCGGCGTCGTGCTCAGTCAGCAACGCCTGTTCTTTATCGGTCAGCGAGCCACGTCGTCGTTCGACTGCGGCCAGATCATCCGAAACCCGGGACAGTTCCTCAGCTCGCGCGGCAAACCTGTCGAAGTCCTCGGTGCTGTCGTGATCGGCGCGCGCACGCCGTTTCGCTGCCCGTATCCCCTTGTCCACCAGCAGAAGTCGGTGGATGCGGGATTCGAGACGGTCGAGTTCGCCGACCAATTCGGTCAGCTCGAGGTACCGGCGGAATTTACTGGATGCCTGCACCTTCTCCGAATCCAGCTGCCAGGCATGGTTGTCGTCGAGATCGACCAACTCCTGCACCGCCAGCAGCGGGTCGGCCAGCACCTGCGACAAGTGTTCGGTCTGCTCGAGGATCTGCTCTGCGGTGGCGTTCGCGCCGACCCGGTCGCGCGCCAGCAGCCCGGCGAGCTCGTCGCGGGCGCGCCGGTGTCGATGCTGTAAGTCCTCGCGCACGGGCCCGGGCTGCAGCAACCCATGACCATCCAGCCCGGCGTCGGCGCCCGCCGCCCATATCTTGTTGGTGGTGTAGACGAAATCGCGCGCAGTGCCCACCGCCCTTGTGAGCAACCCGCGAGGGAACCCGGACTCCGGGTTCAACTCCGGCGGCGCATTGATCGCGAGCGGCGGGTAAGTCCAATCCTCTCCTGCCAGCACGCCCCGTAATACATCGGCCTGGCACACCGCGGTGATGGCATCGATGAGTTGCTGCAGGCTATCTCCGTGGTACGCGAGCGAAGCCACCCGGGCCGGCGTGGCCGCGCCGGCGAGCGCCGCCAGCGCCCTGTGGTGACCGTCGACAGTCCATTGCAGAGCACGGTGCAGCTCGTTACTGCCGAACGATACGGTGAACTCCATACGGGTGGCATCGGCCAAGTCACCGATGGCGACCACCGAACCGTCCTGGGCCAGCAACATCGGCTCCGGCGAACCCGGCAGTAGGTGGGCGGTGCGATGGAAGTCGCGCAGCGTGTGATGCAGATCGTCGAGCTGGTTCACCTGCTCGGGATGCTGTTGCGGCGCGGCAATATATCCCAGCAGCGCGGCAATGTGGCGAGCCCGTACCGGTGCGCCCGGCAGCTGCGCGATCAGCTCGGGATGGACCTCGGCCACATTCTCCAGATCCTGTGCGGTACCACCGGTTTCGCGCAGCAGCGAAATAACCTGCCAGACCGTGGGTTCGGGTCCGAGCATCCGCAACCGCCGCGCGAGCTGTTCCACCTCGGCCAGGGCAGCAGTGCGTGTTTGCCGCCGTTGCGCTATCGGGTCCCACAACTCACGGACATCGACCTCGTGGTACTCCCCGGCCAGCTCCCCGCTCACCCAGACGTTGTTGACCACTTCGGCGGCATCGCGGCGGCCGACCAGCACCACTCGTTCGCGCGGCTCCCCGTGCGCGGCCTCGTAGGCAGCGTTCATCGCAGCCACTTGGTGCCCAAAGGTCGCGGAGTCCTCATGGTCGCGCTCTGCCACGATGCGATCCCAGGACATCGATGGCCGGGCGATCGCGGCGAAGTCGTAGTCGATGGTCAAGACCATCGCCTCCGAGTCTGGGTCGGTGCCGTCCCGATGCGAGCGGAAGAACTCTCCTGCCTCCAGTGCGGCCGGCGCTATCGCCTCGGTATCGGAAACGGTGCCCGCTCGGTAATGGATCAGTGCCCGAGCATCGCGCACGTCACCGACGGCGACCTGGATCCGCCAGCGGCCGGCTTCACCGCCATCGGTGAGCATCTGGCACGAGAGCAACCGCACGGAGGTATCCGTGCCGCGCACGACCTCCTCGGTGGACTCGACCACCGCCGACAACGCCTGGTCGATCGCCGACCACTTCGGCAACAGATCCCGCTCGGCCGGGTGCAATGCATCCTTGGGCACCCGCAGCAGCCCCATCAGCCGATCCCCGACCATGCCCTGAACATGCTCGTGCAGTGTGCTTTCGGGCACGACCCCGGTCATCTCATACAACCGCGGATATTCGCGCAGCAGATCCGAGGTCAGATCGGCTTCCTCAGCTGCCTGCCACAGATTCATCGCACCGCGGCCGGCCGCGCGGGCCGTCTCGACATCGGCCGGAGCGAATGTGTCAGCGTCCAGCAGCGATCGCACCGCGCTACCGTCGGCACCGTTGACCGCAGCGCGCACCAATGTCACAAGTTCCGGTGTGGCAGCCGTCAATTCGATCCAGGCGACCCGCCCGGAATCGGTCCGTGTCACACCGGAACGGTAGTACTGCTCGATCTTCCTCCCCGGCCCCGCGAACGTGCGCGACAGCGAGTCACTGCCATCGTCGATTATGGCGATCCGCACGGTATCATCGGAAACGTTCACCTCCACGCGAACTTCTTCTCGACCGTCGAATTGCAGTTGATCAAGGGCACTTTCGAGGGCGACGCGAGCCACGCGGGCGTAGTGTCCCGGCCAGCCGAGCACATGCGTTTTCAGCCGTCGCCGCACCGTAGAACGCATCTCGTCGAGATCGTCCAGACCGACTGTTACCTCGAATCCCCGGGCCCGATCGAACCGCGACCGTCGGGCACCGGTGCGGTCGATATCCTCGGTCGGCGCCGGACTATCGACCGCCCAGCCCAGCTGCGACTCGGCCAGCCAGGCACCGATCCGTTCGTGCAGGCGCCGCATCGCAGGCGCGAGCGCCTCGGCGTGAGCGCCCATTTCGACCAACCGGTAGGTGGCGGCAATCGGACTACCGCCGAATTCCACGATGATCCGAGCCTGATGCCCATCTTCTTGATCGATGCTCAGCCCGATGGCCATTCCTGCGGGCGGGACTTCGACCTGGGTGACACCGACCCGGAACTGCTTGCCGTCGACGGTGTCCGTGCCTGCGAATACCAGGTCCGCATTCTCGGCCTGCCACTCCGATAGACCGCCCACCGACAGGTCGTCGTCGGGCACCTCACCGGTTCGCCATATCGCGCCCTGGGCGGGCACGGTTGCGCCTGCAGGGTCCGCACTCCCCCTTTGGGTAACAACAGGATCCGGTACGGCCGGCTGTTGCGGCGCCTGCCCCGCTCCGTCCGGCTCCGGCCCGCGCAGCGGTCGACCGTCTTCGTCGAAATCCTTACCGACCCGGTAGTTCTCGTCATCGGTACGTACCTGCGGCGCCCGGTCACCATCAGCCACCCGGCACGCTCTGCCTTGGTTGTCCAGGAACAGGGCGAGTACCGGCTGCCCCTGTTCATCCGGGGACACAACGAGATCCGGCTGATGCACCAGCAGGCCGAGATCGCGGCGCTCGACGTGCACCTCACCGTGCTCGTCCACCGACCGGGTCAGCCAGAAGGTGTGGCCGAGCCCGCCGTGCCGGTCATCGCCACCCAGATTCGGCACGAAGACCACGACACCGACTCGATCGCCGCTCCCGGCCTGTTGCCCTTCGCGCTGAATGGCCCACTCGCGCAACATCCTTTCCACCGTGGCGAGATCGGCCACATGCTGCGCCCGCAGGGGCTCGTCATCGTCGGAACGGGTCTGCCCTGCCACCGGTAACTGCGGCAGCGCCGCCTCGACTTGGCTGATGAGCGATCCGGCCAGGGGATGCTCCTGCTCACCCAGTGCCGACAACAGGTCGTCGACCGAAAGCCGGTAGTAAGCGGCGATATCGCGGAGCGTGTGCTGCGCGCACTGAGCCAGTTCGTGTGCGGAGATCGAGCCCGGCGGGGTGATCAACTCACCGGTATCGGGGTGCTGGTAGGCCACGACACCACCTCCGGCGCCCTCGGCGACAGCCGCGAAAGCCGCCGGGACACTCTGGACCCCCATCAAGGCGCCGTCCAGCTGTGATTCGAGGTGGAACAGTTTCTCGGACAGCGCAATGTATTCGTCGGCCAGCTCGATCATCGAGGTCAGCTGGTCGATTCGCCCTGCTTCGGAGCCGATATCGGGTTGCGGATCGGCGGTCTGGTTCTGCTGGCTCTGCGCCGTGAACAGCTCGACGATTGCCTCGTCGCGCAGTCGGCGCAGTGTGGTGGTGCGATCCCGCGGATTCGCCACATCCGCTGCGGACACGCTGAATTGTTTTGCTCGCGCACGCAATTGCGCGTCGGCCGCATCGAGCTTCTCGCGAACCTCGCGCCGCACGCGGGCCACGCTGTCGAGCTGCCGCGCCTGCACATCCAGTCGTGCGGTGAGCAGCGTCCAGTGCCGGAGCTCCTCACCGGCCGCCAGCAACTCCGCCAGTGCCGCGCGACGTCGCTGGGACTCCGCACTCCGGCGCCGGCGATCGAGGAAGCGTTTTTGATCCGGCTGTTGCGCGAATGCGCGCAGCTCGTCGAGTTGACCGAGTTCTCCGCAATGCTCCGGAGGTTGATCGGCATCCGGGAACATCCGGCCGTAGCGCTCACGGGCGACGGCGTACCGGTTGTCGGCCGCCCGCCGATGGGCACCGGCATATCGCAGGGCCTGGCCCAGCACCGTGATCCCGCGAAACCAGGTATCCGAACGGACGAACCGGGTCGCGTAGGCCAGCAATTCATCGAGGGCGAGGTAGGTCCGGGCAAGCGGTCCATTCCCCTTCAGCCCTTCCAGCTCGTGTACCCACTGCACCTTGACGTGGGTCAAGTCGGCGGGCTTCACTCCCAGGGCTTCGGCAAGCTCACCACGCACCTGCGAATGCCACAACTTCAACCGCGCGACGTCGACAGCTTTCGGCTCCGCCGGGATTCCCCGGTACTGCCCGTCTCCGACTCTCGCCAGCTCCTGCGCCGAATCCGCAATGGCGACCGACAGCTTCGCGCGGGCGTCGGGCCAATCCTCACCGAACCTGGTCAGCTCGGTGCCGAAAACATCATCGGAGAACGATTCCGGTGTCAGCAGCGTGGCCCAGCCCAGGTCGAATGCCACGGTCGCCGCTCGCAGTCTGTCGATACGCTCGGCGTTGGCGGCGAGAGCGTCGATCAGCGTCCGCAACTCGTCGCGTCTGCGGGTGACGGCCGCCACCTCGGCGCCCACAGCGGGATCGTTCTCGATGGACGGCTTCGACTTGTCTTGGGCGTCCAACAGTTCACGGGACAGCCGCAGCAATGTCTGTCGCCCCGGTACCGTGCTCTGGTCTTCGACAGTCAGCCCGTAGTCGTCCGGGTCCATATCTTTGGTGGCTTCGAAGACGATGTCCCTCGGCACACTTCTGGCAGCTTCGAACTGCCGAGCAAGCTCCTCGAGCCGGATCGCGTCGGCGACCAGAGATCGATACGCCTGCGCCCCATGAGGTGCACCCTGCGAGTGCTGAGCGTAGGCATCATGTAGCGCCGCATCCAGCGATGCGATATGCCGAACCCAGGCACCCAAGCGCGTCGCATCCTCGACGAGTACCGCTTCGTTGTGCCACAGCTCGAAATTGCCCGCGAGATCCGCTACCACGGCAGGTTGGCCGTCCCACTCCCGGATATTGGCCAGCACCCGCATGACCTGCAGGGTGTCGGACAGATCCGCGGGCAGAGTGAACTCGGCAGCGCGTGCCTCGGCCTCGGGAATGCGCGCGATCATCTCGTTCAGGCGCGTACGTGCCGCATCCCGCTGCGCCAGTATCCAGTCACGCACAGCAGAAGTAGGGGCGGCCAGTTCCGACCGGTCGAATGCGTACCCGGCAATGTCGGTGGGAAGTTGTTCCAGCAGCTGCTTGGATACCGTGCTCAGCACGGACCGTTGCAGACCTCCGAGCTGCCACCGCAGTCGCGCCAGCACCGGCCCGACACCCACCGCGCCGGGATCGGCCGGAAGTTCCGGTGGGGTCGAGTCGTCCAGGCCTTCGTTGTCGGGGCCTTCGTTGTCGGGGCCTTCGGACTCGAAACGCCGGCCCAGGTTGCGTCGCGGATGGTCCACGCCTGGGTTGTCGGGCGGTATTTCACCCGGCTCCAGCTTGTGCAGCGGTTGCTTGTCTTTGCCGAAAGCGAGGCCGTACAAGGGACCTTCGGGCTTGTCCCACTCGTCGAACCGCACATCATTGACCCGGTTGACGACCAGATCGCCATCGAGTTCGGCGACCAGTTCGTGCACTCGGACTTCGCCATCACTGCCCTGGTACACGACGAACATGTGCGCACCGATGTCACCGAAGTCGACCGCGCCGAAGACCGTGCCGCCCTGTGCCGCGATCACGTACATCTCATCGAGCGAGGAGAACCCGCCCGGATACCATTTGGCATTCGCCGCCAGCGCCGCATCTTTCGAGCTCGTGCCCTGCAGTTGCATCAAGCGGTCCTGCATCGACGGGGGTTGTACCGGCAGGCCGAGTACATTCGCGCCGAACGACATGCTCTCCGCGACGCATACCTGCGGAACTCCACCGAGCAGATGCCGCGCCTGGGGCTTGGTGGGGCGCCGCGGCGTCGTGGTGCCGTCGGCATCCGGCCCATCGAGCAGGTTGGCATGGCGACCGGGTTTACGCCGGTGCCGACCACGGCCGGCACCGGCCGGCGGGCGTGGCGTGCGGCCGGCATCGGCGGCCGGGCGCGCGTGTGCAGGGGACCGGCGCACACCATCGGTCGGGCCGGTGACCACACCGCCGCTGCCTTCCGGCGAGTTGGCGAGGATGTGGTCGATGTCGGCAGCGGCCCGGTCCAGCGCTTCGGTCAGCGCGGTCTCGTATCCGGCTATCTGCTCAGACAATTCCTGGCGGCGAGCGATCGCAGCCTCGTCATCGCCGACCTGCGCCGCGGCGAGTGCCTCGGCTCGACGCAGCATCCGAGCGGTCTGCTCGAGTAGTTCGGTGTGGCTTTCGAGGGTGGCGACCCGCCGGGCGGCGGCCACGCGCGCCTCGGCGGCGTCGGCGAGTTCCATCAGGATGCGCGACAACCGCAGCTGCTCCGAATCCCGTGTGGACATGGCGAGCAATTCCCCGTGCACCCGCAGCTCACCGCGCCAGGTCGCACTCGTCCAGTCCTGCTCGGTGCCGACGATTCGGGCGAGTTCGCTCGACCGATCGGCGTGCGCGGTGCGCAACAAATCGGCGAATTTCACTCGCGCGCGGTCATTGTCGATTTCGGCCCGGCGAATCGCCGCGGACAATGCTTCGAGGCGGGTGATCCACTCGCCGGCGGCCTGGTACTGCTCGCTGCTGATCGCGGCGAGATCCGTGTTCACGTTCGCCGCCAGCGCGTCCTGCCGATACCGCACCCGGACCGCGGCGTTCGCGCGGCTGATGCGAACCAGTTCCGGGCCGAGTGCACCACGCCGCGTGACCGGTGTCCGGTCGTGATCGCGCACTGCCTCCGCCAGGCCGCTGTCGAGTAGTTCGTCGAGTGTCCGTGCAGTGGTGGCGTGCTCGTCGAGGTCCAGATTCCGTTCGAGCTCGTCCCGCACCTCGAGGAATTCGCTTGCCCGCCTGGCACGTTCGATCGAATGATCATCGGGCACGGCGGGGTGCTCCGCGAGTTCCACCAACTGCGCACGACGCATATGGGTCGGCGGGATATCGCCGTCCAGCAGAGCGTTCAATAGCATGGCAGTGCCGTCATAGGCATCGCGGAGATCGGTCTCCAACCCGGTCTGTTCCGCTCGGCTCCGGCGCGTGTGCGACAGCACCGGATCCGCATCGAGCCGTGCCAGGTCTCCAGCGAGTTCCTCGAGCCGGGCCAGTTGGGCAGTCAACCGGCGATACTCGTCGGTGGCGCCGCCGTTGCGAACCTGGGCGGCGGCACCGCGCAACCGCTGCTGCAATTGCGTGATCAGCCCGGCTCGCGTCTGAATCCGGTCGATCCGCCGCAGGATGCGCGTGATGTCGTAGCGCCAGCGGAACTCCTGCTCGGCTGCGGCGAGTGCCGGCGGCTTATCGGTCCGGTCTGTCAGGTCCGCCAGTTCCTGGGCGGCCAATACGTCATCGGCCAGCACCGAGGCCGATATCCCCAGCAAATCGGCCAATTGCCCGCGGGCTGCAGCGAACTGGGTGTTCCACGCCGTGCGCGCCGCGGAAGCCGGCGTCAGCACGTTCCTCGGGTTCAACCAGCTGTCCAGCACGATCATGTCCAGCCGGTGGGCCATCATCTGCGTGTGCACGACGCGCGCCAGATCCGGCACCACGGTGCGAGGTTCATTCAACAGGCGGGTGAGCGCCGGCCCGAGGTTGCCACCGCCGGGCCCGAAGTTGCCACCAGATCCCGAGCCGCCCCCGCCGCGACCGAAGTTGCCACCACCGGCTCCGAACGCGGCGTCCGGCGCACGAGGCATCTGGGCCCTGCCCATATTCGCGATCGGGAACGCCATACCCGCGACACCGTGGCTCTTGTTGTCCGGGCCGAGCGGCACCGCCGCGGTCCCGTCGGCCTTGAAGACGATGCCGTGCAGCCCGGCCACACCGACCTGCTGCGCGCGCCAGATCTCGAAATCGACCGGCGCTCGATTGCCGTCTCGCACCATGACCCGGCCGTGCTCCCGGTAGATCTCCACCGCGTGCGCACCGACGACACCCCGCTGCTGGAAGCCCTCGAACGCCACCGCCCCGATCATCACCCCGCCCTCGGGCACCGCGGCAGCCATCGCATCGAAATCCGCGAACGGGGTCCTATTCCAGTCCGCGCCCACCAGCATCGCGCCGTGGTCGCCGGATACCCCGAACTCGGGTGCGGACATCAACTCCAGCATCTGGAGGCGGTTGCGCAGATCGGCCACCACCGAATCGGTGTCGGGATCCACGCCCGGAACGCGCAATCGTGCCGCCAGCGCACGCCGCAAGGCACCCCGAGCCGCCTGCGGGAAACAGTCGTTGGCAACACCTTCCACGCGATGCGAAGGCAGCCACGTCAGGACAGCCTGGTCCGGGTGCTCGGTCCGGATCCGGTCGCGGTGACCCGCCAATGCGTCATCGGCCCAGGCGTCGGCTACGAAGGCGGCCGCGGCGGCCGCATTGTCGTGGTAGCCGATCAGCCGCACCGGCGATTCCGGAGATCCGGCGCCGGGCCGGGCGTCCAGCAGCTCGGCCACCGACTGCGCCAAACTCGTCGCCCCGCCACGCTGTGGGCCGGAAGTACGCGCCGCGTCGAGATCGGTCCCGGCATTGCCGTCGACGGCGGTGGCCGGTCCGATCCACACGACCGCCGCGGCCGGCTCCGTGGACGCGGCGACCGCGCTCACGGCCGCGGCGCTAGCCCTGCGCAGCGTCTCCTCGGGAGAACCGGAATTCGCGTCCACCGCATGGACACTCACCTGTGTCGCGGTGTCGGGATCACCGATCACCAGTACCGTGCCGGTGGTGCCGAGCATCCGCGCCGCCGGATGCCCCGGTACCTGCGCGACCCACCGTTCGGTGGCGGCCAGCAGGTCGGCCCTGGCATTCAGCAACGCCAACCGTTCGCGTTGTTCGCCAGTGAGGTCCGGTGCCCGCGATTGATCCCGGTTGCGGCGCAACAGCACCCGCATCGCCTCGTCGCGTGCCGCGCGCGGGAATCCCTCGGTGGCGAGGACATCTTCCGGCGTCGCCAGGATCATCGCCGCCCGAGTGCTCGGATCGGTCCACTCCCACGCGATCCCTTGATCGGCCGCCGATCGCGCCCACGAACGGATGTTGCGCCAACGATCCGTCGCTCGATTCTGCTGCTGCTGGCTGTATTCCGCATCCTCGGGCAGTGCCGGGCGCGGCTGGGCATGAACGGAGTCCACCTCGTGTGCACGCTCCGCGATATGAAGTTCCAAGACATTGATCCGGCCGAGGGTGAGGTGATACCGCTCGGTCTCGGCGATCACCCACTGCAACTGCCGAGCCGGATTCGTGCCGGGGTCGAGTTCCGTCAGGGATTGCTTCATTCTGTCCAGGGCGGCACGGTAGTTGTCGCCCGTCAGCTCCGCCTCGGACAGCGACAGTTCATCGATGACAGCAGCGGGCAACTCTGCGAACGTTTCGACCACCGCCCGCCCGGCACTGCGCAGTTCGACTTTCAGAGCGCGATATCCCATACGCAGGCCGGGTGGGATCTCCAACATCCCATCACGGGAGTAGATGTCGGCGAGACTCCATTTCGCCCATCGGACGCCGGCCTCGGCGGCCTCGAGATCGCGGTGCGCCGCGGTGATCTCGGGATGTTCCGTGTACAGGAATTTCGCCATTTCGACGTCCTGTGCCCGACGCACGGCGGCGGACCATTCCGCCATCGCGGCAACATAATTCGTCTCGTCATCGGTCCACCGGGATTCGTGCCGGTCGCCGGCGGCGTGGAACCACTCCCCGAATTCGCGGAGCCGTTCACCCAACTGGTGCAGGCGCTTGGTCGCAATACCCAGCAGGATCGGCACATTCGCGGCCGCCGCTGTGATGGTTTCGTCGGCGAACCGGATTTCGTCGGCGACCCGGTCCGATACCGCCAGATGGTCCAGGCTCACCCCCGGTTGCGCTTTGACGACCTTGCGCAGCCGTGACCAGGCGTGTTCGTAGTCGTCGACCAGCCGCTCATAGTGCCCGCGCACGTCGGCGGGAACCCTGTCGCGCGGTGCCGGTAGCCGGCGGGGCAGCGGTTCGGACTCCGCGCACGACACCGCGAACACCGAGACGTTGTCGGGGCCGCCGATGAGCAGCGCACGGTGGAGTAGCCAGTCGACCATCGACCGCAAGTCACCATTACGGCCGTTGTCCTGCAACCTGCCCAGCTCGAACGGATTCTCGGGATTCTGCAACCTGATCCCGTCGCTGTCGACGTAGATGACATCGGTCGCCGACACCGGACCGGACCGGATGTAGGTTCCCAGTGGGTGCTCGCGCATATTTTCCGGCGGCGGCCCATTGCGACGGCCGAGCGCGAACGTGAGCCGGTGCCGATCCGCCTTGCGGCGCGCCTCGTCATCGGACATGCCGTGCAGCCGATACCAATTCAGCCTCGAATGGTCGGTCGTGAGCAGCTCCGCGGTGCCGTCGGCATGCGCCAGCTGAACTTGACTGTCGCCCACCCAGCCGCTGACCTGATGGCCCGGCCGCCCATTCCGGCCCGGCATCACCATGACCGCCGCGATCGTGGTGAGAGGTGGATTGTCATGGCCCGGATATTCGTCATCCGACATCGCGACCACCGCTGCCTGGGCGGCATCGATCGCCGCTCGCATCGCGTCGTGCATCCTGCGATGGACCTCGTCAACCGACAGTCCCGCGGGGAGCCCGCGCGCGAATTCCTCCAGGTGCCCACGGGCTGCCGCCGCGGCAACCTTGGCGGCACGGTGCGGATCCGTCGACGAGGACACCCCGTCACACACGATCGCGATCCGCACCGGCCCATAGGGGGTCTGCACCACCACGGCGGCGATGCTGTCCTCGTTGCGCGATTTCCTCGCACCGAGCTCGCTGACCCCCACGACCGAACCGAGGTCGAACTCGAGACGATCGACCGCGGCGTCGTTGTCTTCCGCTGAACGACGTTGCGCAGGAATATCGTCCAGTGTGATGTCGCCCGTCCAGAGGCCACGCAGTTCCGCGAGTGGCCGCAGCGCGAGGTCGGCAGCCAGCGGCCGGACGGTCTCCGTGACCGCGTCCCTGGCAGCCATATAGTGCCGCCAGACGTCTGCCTCCTCGTCGTGCAGGACCGGAGACCATTTCGGCCCCTTCCGCTCGTCCCTGGCCTTCTCGATCCGCCGGAAAGCGTCGAACCGGACGTGCCATTCCGCCACGGCGGCGCCGTACCGCACGAGCACATGACGCTGTGCCGGCGACAGCGGCTCGTTCTGCAGTGCCCCCAGCCGGTCGGCGAAGGCGCCGACTTGCTGTTCCAGCTCCTCGAAGCGTTGTACCGCTCGCCGCATCACCGGGATGGCCGCCAGCTCCGCCGGGCCGCGGGGATTGGGGTCGACGGGGTGTCCCTGCTCCGCGGCACGCGCACGCGCCACGCCATCGTCTTTGCGCGCCTGCGAAAGATCCCTGGCGGCGGCCTCCATCGCACGTCGCGCCCGGTGGTAGTCGCGCAGAGTCTGCAGTCCCGCTTGCAACTGCTCCCGCGGAACGAGCGCATCCGTGGGTTCGTGCGGGGTGCCCAGGACCGCGATGCCGGTGGTGTTGTCCTTGGTGTTGTCGTCGAGTTCGGTGTCCGCCATCGAGTGGAGTGCGGCGGTCAGATCACCGTTGTGCGCGGCGAGGGCCCTGGCGAACGCCGAGGCCTGGCGGTTCTCACCGCCGAAACCATCGGAGCGGACGAACACGACTTCGTGCGCGGCGACCTCGCCGTCGGTGAGGTAACGGTAATGGCGCTGCGCACTTTTCACCGGCGGACCGCCGCGAGTGCCGTAACCGGCCGCGTTCTGCAAGCCCAGCCCGAGCACGTTCATCAGTGCGCCGCGGCTCTTCGGCGCCTCGCCGACGACCTGCGAAACCTCGTCGATCAGTTGGGCATTCGACTTCGTGCGATCGATTACCGCGGCCGCGTCCACCGCGTCGTAGAGCATGTCCATGCCGACCTGCGTATGGTCGAATGTCGCCGTTCGCGACCTGCTCGGGTCGGTCGGGTCGAGCACATCGACGCGGCTGTCACCGACCCAGCCCGCGGTGTACTTACCCGGCTCCCCGTCCTGACCGGGGTCGACCAGTACCACTGCGATGGTGGCCTGCGGCGGCCGCTTGATCGCCTGCGGGTCGGCGCCGTTGTCGACATCCCGGAGGGCCTGATCGCGGATACCGGCGTATTCGTCGTCGGTCAGTTTCATGACCGCGGCCTGTGCCGCATCGATGGCATCGGCGACCATCTTCCGGCGCCGCTCATCGGTGATCGGTTGGTAGGGGCTGTGGTTCCGCAACGCAGCGTGCAGGCTCTTACGGGCCGCCGTAACCGCCACGGATGCGGCACGCTCGCCGTCCACCGAAACCGACACCCCGTCGGAGACAACCGCGAATCGGATCGGCCTGCCACCGACCATGACGACCTCGGCCGCCATCGCATCCTGATTGCCGTGGTACTCCGGGCCCCGTTCACTCACCCCGACAATGGATCCCAGATCCAGGGTTTCCCTGGCCAGTTGCGCCCAGCTCGCCTGCAGCGGATCGATCGCGGCGCTCACCCGCCGGATGAGTGTGCGTCCCTGCGCCGGGTCGACCCGGCCGAGCACCGCGTCGCGCACATCCTGCACCGTGTCGGACCAGGCCGGCAGCGCGCCGGCATAGCGTCCGGCCGCGGCGAGCCACTCCGGTGAATGCTGTCGCTGTTCGGCCGTCTTGCGCCTGCCCCCCTCGGTCTCCCCGGGACGCTCCTGGCCCATCTCGTGGAGCAGCACCTTTGTCTGGGCGGCCATGCCGTCCAGCTCGTGGTAATGGTTGGTGTGCACGGCCAGCTCATGCCATCCGGGCAGCGGGCTGCGCGGCGCCGGGGCGGGCAACTCGGCATCCGGCGAATCGGGCGCCAACGCCTGCAGACGCGCGAGTTCACCGGCGTAGTCCTGCGACTGCAGCGCCACCCGCGAAGCATTGTCCACTCTGACGACACCATCCGCGTTCATCACGTCGATTACGGCGGCCATATGCCGGTCGGCCTCGTCCCGGCGCGCTGTGATGTCATCCAGCGCCTCCTGCAACAGAGTCCGCGTACGTTCCGGCCCAGGTGGTGAATTGTCGAAAGGAACACCAAGGAGGGCTTCCGGCCGGGCACCGACGTTCGCGATCGGATATGCGACGCCGGCCATCCCCGGCGTCCGGCCGCCCTCGTCCAATTCGACGGCAGGTGACCCGTCGGCGTTGATGACGATGCCGTGCCATCCGATCACCCCGGACAGTCCCGCACGCCACGACTCGAAGGTGACCGCGGGCCCCCTCCCGTCCTGCACCATGACCCGGCCGTTCTCCCGGAAGAGCATCACCGCGTGCGCACCGACCATCCCCCGCCGCTGGAAGCCGTCGAATGCCACCGCCCCGATCATCACCCCGCCCTCGGGCACCGCGGCAGCCATCGCATCGAAATCCGCGAACCCATCCGGATGCCAACCGGCGCCGAGCAATTGCGCGAGCAAGGGACCGCTCAGACCGTTCTCCGGCACTCCGAACAGCCGCAGCATCGACAGCCGCTGGTCCAGCTCGTCGATCACATCGGGATCGGCATCGGGATTGTCTTCGAGGCCCGCCAGTACCCGCCCCAGCCCGGCCTCGCCGGCAACCTGGCCACAATCGTTGGCGACGCCTTCCACCCGATGCGACAGTTCCCAGCGAGCCACACCCGGCTCCGGCGCGTCGACATCGATCCGGTCCCGATGTTCGGCCAGTGCCGCGTCATCCCACGCGTGCAGTACCAGATCCGGATCGGCCTGCGGCATGCCCTCGATATGCGGGCCCCGCGCGGGGGCCACATCCGCATGCCCCACCAGCACCATATCCGGCACCGAAAGTCCGTTGTCGGCAAGTTCTTCCACTATTCCGGCAACCTCGGCGGCCAGCGCGGCGCCGTCCGCACCGATCCACACCACCGCGGCGGCCGGCCGTCGCGATGCCGCGACCCCCTCGACCGCCGCCGCCGTCGCCCGCATCACGGTCCCCACCGTGTCCCGGCCGTTCTGATCCACCGCGTGGAAGCGGATCTCCTCCGCGGCGTGCAGATCGCCGATCACCAGCAGCGTTCCGGCGCGGCCGGTCATCTGCACCGTCGGATGTCCCGGCACCTGCGCCGCCCACCGCTGCGCCGCATTCACCAGATCGGCCTGGAAGTTCGCCCACGCCACCCGATTCGCATCCGGATCGGGCTGCTGCCGCAACGTTTCCCGCTCGCGATGCAAGCTCAGCCTCGCGGCTTCATCGCGCACTTCGCGTGGGAGCCCCTCGGTGCGAGCCAGCGCCTCGGGCAGGTGCTGGATCAGCGCCCGCCTGGTCGGGTGATCGGTCATATCCCACATGACCTGGAAATCGGCAGGTTCGCGCGCGAACATGAGGAAGGCCCGCCACCGGCGCGCGGCCTGCGCGCGCTGCTCGGCACGCTGTCCATCGGTGAGTGCGGCCGCCGCGGCCAGGACGTCCGCGGCCACCAGTGGTCGCGGCTGGGCATTGACCGAGTCCAGGCCGTCACCGTGCGTCCGGATGAACCGCTCCAGTGCCGCTATCCGGTCGCCGGCCCGATGGAATCGCCGCGTCGCGTGGATGAGCCAGTCGACGGTGATTTGCAGCGCCTCCCGGTCACCGAATTCCTCGGCCGCTATCTGCTGCAAGGCGTCGATTGTGCCGTGGTGGTCGTCGCCCATCAGGTCCTCGACACCCACCAGCTGCTGGACGGCGACCGGCAACGATCCTCTCAGCTCGCCCAGGATCTCCTGCGCGGCCTGCTGTTCGACGACCAACGCTCGGTATCCGCGCCGCAACCCGGCCGGGATCTCCAAACTTCCGTCGCGCGAACGAGTGTCGTCGAGTTGCCGCTCGGTCCGGCGGAGCTCGTCCAACGCGTCCGTGTACCGCTGCGTCGCGGCCACCACATCCTGATTGCCCACGGCCGAGGCAAGTCCCGCGTTGGGCAATTCGCGCAACACCGCCACCTGGCCGGAATTCCCGTCCGACCATGCTTCGTCGACAGCGGTCTGCGTCGCCTCCCACAACTCCCGCAGCGTCACCGACCAAACCGACAATGCGGCAAGGTATTCCGCATCATCGGCGGTCCACTGCGCCGGTGACCGGCCCTCGAGCCGGTCGAGCCACCGCCCGAGCTCACCCAGTCGCTCGCGGAACGCGTGGAAATGCCGTGCCGCGGACTCCAACCGGTCCACGGCCGGATCGTCACCCAGACGATGTATTTCGCCGAGGAACCTCTCCGGCGACGCCACGAGTTCCGGATTCGCCCCCGCCTCCGCGGCCACCCGCCACAACTCGGCACGAGCGCGCTGGTATTCGTCGGCAAGGACCCGGTAGTGGCGCCTGAACCCGACGGGAATGCCCATGGGCGGCGGGGGCAGCAGCCGGGGCGTCGACTCCGCGGGCGCACCGGATATCAACGTGAACGTGGTGTGGTCCGCCCCGCCGTTGAGCAGTGCCCGGTTCAGCATCCGGGTCCGCATCCGCAGCAGATCGGTATCGCGGCCGGCATCGAGGAAGACGGCCATCTCGTCGGCCTCGGGGTTGGTATTCCACAGACCGTCGGTGCAGATCACCATGACGTCGTCGGCAGACAATGTGCCCTGGAAGATGTACTCCGAGAACACCGCATCGTCGGCCGCGGGCGGACCGGCGTCCACGCCGAGCGAATGCATGATCCCATGGGCTTCCGGGTCCCGGAGCAGCTCGCGCTGCGACGTGCGATCCTCGGGCGGCAGCTCCTCCTCTGTCTTCTGGAGGTACCCGGCCATGGTGTGGTCCGTGGTCACTGCCTCCGACCGGCCGTCGGCGCGCAGCCTGAGCACCCGGGTGTCACCGACCCCACCCGCCGTGTACTGCCCCGGCCGGCCGTCGTGTTCCGCTGTGACCATCACCGCCGCGATCGTGGTGCGCGGCGGCTTGTCGACGTCGGCGTACTCCGTTTCGCTCAACCGCACCACCGCGGCCTGCGCGGCGTCGATGGCCTCCCGCATCGCCCGGTCGGCGTCCTCGGCGGTGAACATGCCCTGGTTCTGGGCGGCGAATCCTGCCAGATGCGCGCGGGCGGCCTCGGCGGCGACCCGTGCGGCGCGGTGACCGTCGATCGTCGATCCCACGCCGTCACACACCACCGAGATCCGGACCGGCCCGTTCGGGGTGTTGACCACCACCGATTCCATCCAGTCCTGGTTGTGTGGCTTGTTGGCGTTCGCGCCCTTGTCGGTGACTCCGACGATCGTGTCGAGATCGACGGCGAAATGGTCGACCGGTTCGTTGGCATCGGCTGCGCCCGTGGCGATTCCGGACAGGACCTCACCGCTCGGATCGACCGGGCCCCACCCGCCGTCCAGTTCGGCGACCGGGCGCAATTCGGCAACGGTGGCCAGGCGCCGCGCGGCGGCGTGCAGCCGGCGAGTAGCCGTCTCGTGGCGCTGCGTCAACGCCTCGTGGCCCTCGGCGTGCGGATCCGCGTCCGCCATCTCGTCATCGACGGCGCGCCACTGCGCCACCGCGGCAGCGAAGTTGTGCAACCACTGTCGCTGCTGTGCTGAAATCCCTTGCGGCAGATCAGCTCCGAGCAGATCGAAGAAGGCGTCGACGCGCTGTTGGGCGGCTTGCAGCCGTGCCACCGCCGCCTCGGCGGCCCCTCGCACCCGCTGCTCCTCCGGACCGGGGCTGTCGTCCTCGGGGCGCTCCGCCATCCCGTCTTCGTAGCTGGACTCGTCCAGCTCACGCGCCGCGCGCACCTCGCCCGCGGCCTCCGTCATCGCTTGGCGCGCAATGTGATAGTCGACCAGGTCGGACAGCCCGGCCTGCGCCTGCGACGTGTCGATATGCGCCGTCAGCGTGGATGCCGCATGCTCCGGCTCGCCGTTCCCGGGTTCACCCCGCAGCGGCCGATTGTCAACGGCCGCACCGGATTCAGCGGAATCCTTCGCGGGCTTCGGTGCATCTCCGTCCCCGACCACAGCGCCGCCACGGGAGCCCCCCGCCAACTCCCCCGCCAGATTCGCCACCGCGTCGATCTCGGTCAGCAGCATCGTGAGCTGTGCGGGATCGGCGTCGGGATTATTCCGCTCCCGCGCGAGCTCGGCCCGCTTCCGTTCCAGCACGATAAAGCAGGCGAACTCGCGCACCTCGGCTGCCAGCCCCTGCGCCCGCATGACGACATCGGGATGGGCAGCTATGAATGCCTCTCGCTCATCGACATTCAACTCCTGCCACAGCTGGACAATCACATCGCTCTCGGCCGACGCCAGATCCTCGACCGGCATATCCAGCCGCTCCAACGCCGCGTCCAGCAGTGCGCGATTGTCCTGCCCGCGCCTGGCTGCCATCCGGGCACGCGCGCGTGTCACAGCGGTCCGCCCCCGATCGTGCGCGGAGAACCCGCCGGCCGGGGCGGCCAGCTCCGCCGCCATGTGCTGGACTGCCTCGATCTGGCCCTGCAGCGTCGCGAGCCGCTCGGTGTGCGGGCTGGGTGCACCCGGCCGCATCCCCCGGAATGCCGTATCGCGCTGCTGCAGTTCGGCCAGCACTTCCTGCGCCAGCACCACCCACGTCGCACACCGGGCAGCGTGGACTTGCGGATCGAGCCCCTCGACCCGCATCACCAGAATCAGGTGCTCCTCCAGGAGCAGCTGTTGCTCGAACGTCGTCAGCCTCGGCCACAGATCCGCGATCCGCTGCCCGCCGTTGCCCGCATCCGCGACAAGCTCCTCGAGCGTCGCCCCCTCCCGCTGCAGCGCCAAGGCCAGAATCCGCTGCCGCCCAACATCTCCCAGCAGCTCTTGCGCTGCTGCGCGCACATCGTCCGGGAGGGCCTGATTCGTCGCAACGATTTCCGGATGCAGCTTCATCAGCGCCGCCTGCTCGCGCCCGGTCAGCTCCGGCCACCGTTCGGCGAGCATGCCGCCACCGGCGCGGGCATCCTCGACCAGGTCTTCGAGTTCCACCGACCACCAGGCCAACGCCCGGTCCACGGTGAACTTCGCCGCGATGTTTTCCACCATCGCGATCTGGGTGCGCAGCAGCAGGGTTCGCCCATTGAGCAGGCCGGCCGCACCCGCCCCCATCGCCTGAGTCATCAAGTCGCGCTGTTCGGCGGCGGCCAACTCTTCCCGCGCCCGCACCAACCACTTCTCGCACTCGGCGGCGCGCATTTCAGGGTCGAGCCCCTCCGCCCGTATCACCAGGAGCGGGTGTGCCTCCAGGAACGCCTGCTGCTCGAGCTTCGTCAGCTTCGGCCACAGTCGCGCGACTTGCCGGCCACCGTTGTGCACATCCTCGGTCAGCTGCTCGAGCGACACGCCCTCCCGCAACAGCGCCTGGGCCAGAATCAGCTGCCGCTGCGTATCTCCCAGCGGAGCCAAACCGTCATCCGCGGTGTTCGGCGCCTCCTGCGCGACGACCTTCCGGTACCACACCTTGCCGTCGAAATCGACGATGCACTGTGTGGTTTCGATCTGGAAGAGAGCCTTCATCCACGGCTGCAACTCCCCCTCGGGGAACGACCTCTCCGTCGGCTTCTTGCCAGACGACCTCTGGATCGCCTCGTCGACCATCCGATCCGGTTGCGCCCCGACAACCAGCACCGTTTTCTCGTCGACGAGCAACTGCATCCCGTCGCCGAGCGGCATCGCCTTCGCCTGGTCGGTAAGGGAGTCGAGCAACTCCTCCGAGGCCGCCTGCGTCATCCGCTCCAGCAGCTCATCGGCCTGCCGCTGGGCCGCCCGCACACCTGCGGCTTCCCGGCCGAATTCGGTCAGTTCCGTGGCCAATGCGTCGGCCTGCAGCTCCGCCGCCAAGATCTCGCCCGATTCCACCTCGCCTCGGGTGGTCGCTTCGGCACGGGCGAGCCTGATCCGCAGCACGGCATTGGTGAGCGCGGCCTGCAACCCGGCGATCCCTGCGCCGATCGTGCCCGGCACCGCCAGATCCCCTTCGAGCCCTCCGAGGAACTGCTCGATCCGGGCGCGCAGTTCGGCCTCGGCAGCCTGCACCATCTGCCCATAAGCCGCCGCCAGCTGTTGCAGATCCATCTCGGCCAACCCAGCCGGAGCGACACCCGCCTGCACCACACGTCTGCGCAGCGCCATCAGCTCGAGCGCGTAGCGGCGGCGCACGTGCTGCAGCATCTTCTTGTCCTGCTGCATACGCCGCTCCAGCCGACCCGACTTGAACGGGGTCGCCATCGGCTGCGCCGCGGTCCAGCCGGCCGACAGGCCCGGGAACCAGGGCTGAGATTGGGTCTCGGAAGTCGCCTGGGCCGCTTCACCTTTGACATTCGCGGCGGTGGTGGTCGTTCCCGTCCCGCCTGCGACGCCGGCCGTGAGGACGACCGTGTTCTGATCGGCATGGGGATTCGACACGTCCAACGGCAGAACCAGCTGCTCGGCATTCGGATCGGTCTCCGCCCACGCACCATCGGATGCGGGCGCCGCGGCGGCGGTCGAAGAATCGACCGAAGTCCCTTCCTCGGCCGAGGACACCAACGGCTGCCCGCCGTCACCGGCATCGGCCGGCGGCTGCGACTGCTCCTCGACCAGAGTGAAAGCACCGGTCAGGTCGCCCGGTTCCGGCTGGGAGTCGGACCGTTCCCCGGGCTGGGTCTGTGTCCCGTCAGCATTCGACTCGGCGGAGGCACCCCGGTCCCCACCTGCAGCTCGAGCCCCCCGCTCGCCACCCGAAGACACTGCGGTCGAACCGGTCCCCGCTGCTCCGGCGCCATTGGTCTCCGGCAGTACCGTGCCCCGCGATGGCGCACCCGCCGACTGAGCGGCCGGGGCTCCCGCCGCCTGCTGCGCAGCCGGCGTGGCAGCCGCAGCCTGCGCTGCTGGTGCTGCGACCTGCACGGCCGGCGCCTGCGCCGCGGCCGCAACGAACTGCTCGACGTCGGCGACGAACTGCTGGGCCGCCACCCCCATGGCCGGCGTATCGCTGAGAGCCACGCCGAGCTGGTGCGCTTCGGCCGCCCGCTGGATCTCGGTCAGGTTGTCCCGGATCTGCTGCTCGGCGACCGCTCGCTCCAACGGATCTTCGGCGGTTCTCCACCGCTCGACCACCACCGCCATCGGATGATCGGGGGGAAGCATGTTCAAGAACGCGCTATCGCCTATCGAGTGGAAACTGGCCTCACCGGGCTGCCCGCTTCGCCCGCCTCGATTTATCAACTGAATATCGACAGCCGCGAGATGCGAGTGCTCGGAACCGATCACATGCAGACCACCCCGGGCCAGTGCCTCTTTGCTGGGCTTGATGTCGACCCCGCGCGCATCTTCCATCGTGAAGATGCCGACCGCTTCCAATTCACCGGCCTCGGCGTAGATCCGCGCCCGCTCCGCATCAGCGGACGTCCCCGAATTCGGATCCTCCCACTTCGCGACATTCTCCGGTCCGGTCGTCGCGACCTTGATGCCCCGGCGCTCGAGCATCCGGGCGATTTTGCGTACCAGCCGGGGATCGTGGACGTACACCGCGATCGGCTGCTTGGTCCCGTAGTGCACCGCCAGCACCTGATCCACGATCGCCTGATCCCGCTCCTGCCGGGTGGTCGAGAATTTCGTGCCGGTGGGGTTGGCCTCGGGCTCGAGATTCAACTTGCTCGGAGAGAACCGGCTGATCGGGGTGGTCTCCCCCAGACCGAGCTTCTTCAGCTGACCCGCCACCGCTTTCGCGGTCCCTGAAGCACCGGAACGAAGGTCGTAATGCTCCTTGGTGAACGTCTCGTCGATGGTCTGCGTCTTCGAATATTCCGTATTGTTGCGAATCTCCATATTCAACCGCGCCTCGAGCGCTTGGGCGATTTTTTTCCACCGGGTAATATTGGAAATCCCCTTGCCCATCATCAATTTGTGCGTGACCTGATCGACGATCAGGATCTGACCTCGACGGATCCCCCTCCGAACAACACCGTCTTCCCCCACCTCCAACTTCTGCGGTTCACCGTGCATGATGTAATGCTTTCCGCGGATGAACTCCCAGCGAGCGATCGCGGCCGTATCCAGCAGGTCCCGCTCTTCGGAGGTCAGCTCCCGCCTGAGCCGGTCCCGCTCTTGGGGGGTCAATTCCTGCCCGCGGTCTTGCTCCTCCTGCTTGATCCGCTCCTGCCACAGGAAATCCTCGACCTTCGCTTTCCCTTCCTCGGTCAAACGCGCCGGACCCTCTTCTTGGTGAAGTTTCCGCCCGAAATCCTCATGGGTCAGAACCTTGTCCCGCATGGCATCGGTGAGGAACTTGTCCGCCCACCGGATCTTTGCCTCGACATGCGGTGGGGCGAGGTCGTTGGCCCCATCGGAACTGCTCCATCGCTGGCTGCCGTAGATCAACGTCTCGTCGATCTCGTCACCGATGAAATGGCGACCGGGCACCGGATGACCATGCATCCGGGACACCACCACGTCTTCGGCATCACCGAGATAGATGGTGGGTTCCCCATCGACCGGCTCCGGCATCTTCATATTCGAGTCGATCCGAATGATCTTGTACCCACGGTGACCGAAAGCCGCCACCAATTCGTGGATTTCGCGGGCGATCAGGTTGGCCTTGTTGATGTACTGGACCGAGCCCTTCTCCGCGGCCAGCCTGCTCACGACGTAGTGATACATCATCGACTTACCCTCGCCCGCATCCATATTGACCGGGCCGTACCTCATCGCCTCACCGGCCGCGTACTGCGTCCAGCGCAGCACCTTGCCGTCCCCGCCCTCCAACACCGCGGTAGTGCGGCGCAGAATCTCCGTGGCCGCCATCCGGGATTCCAGCGCGTTGCCATGCCGCTGCATGTGGGTCAACACCTCATCCGAGACCGTCTGGATGCCACCCCCCACCGCTACGGTGTTGGCTACCAGCAGCTGGTAATGCCGGGCCAGCCCACGGCCCGCGGCCTCGGCCGCCTCCTGCCGCCCGACGGCCGAGGCGCCCACCTCCCGAATCTGCTCGGTCACGATGAGCCCGTGCGCCGTCTCCCGCTCGATCGCCACCGCCCGCTCGAACTCCGGGCGGATCTCCGCGATCTCGGCCACCAGCTCCTGGCGGCGCACCCGGAGCTGCTCCTCCAGCAAATCCCACCGTTCGGCAATCTGGGTACGCAACTCACGAATCCGCGCTTCCAGCTCACGTCGCGCAGCAGGATCGGTCTGCTCCCGCGCCTGGTGCCGTAGTTCCCGCTCCAACTCCCACATCTGCCGCACCCGGCTACGGGCCTGCTCACGGAACCTGTCCTCGTCGCGCCGCGCCTGCTCCCGCAGCTCGACCATCCGTCGCCGAGACTCCAGTCTCGCCAACCGCTCCCGCTCGACCGTCTCGATCGCGCCTATCCGCTCCTCCGCGATCTGCGTCGCCACCTTGCGGCGCTCGGTCCCCACCTCCTTCTCCATGGCCTCGCGTTCGGTGGCGACCGCGGCATCCGCTTTCGCACGCGCCTCGGCGATCTCCTCGCGCAACCTCGCCCGTACCTCGGCTACTCGCGCCTGCGCCTCCCGTACCTCTGCCCGTGCCTGCGCCTCCCGCACCTGCGCCTGCGCGACCACGTCCCGCGCCTGCGCCGGCGCTACTTCTTCCCGCGCCCCGTCCAGCACGTCTCGGGTCAGCTGCGCATCCCGCGCCGCCCTGGCCCGAGCCACCACGTCCTCCGCCGCTCGCACCGGCGCCCCGGCTGCAGCCTCGTCCGCCCTGGCCCGAGCCAACACGTCCTCCGCGGCCCGCACCTGCGCCCGCGCCCAGGCCGCACCGTCGTCCGCCCTGGCCCGAGCCAGCACGTCCTCCGCAGCTCGCACCCGCGCCCCGGCCGCAGCCTCGAGCTCCCTGGCCCGAGCCACCGCGTCCTCCGCCACTCGCACCCGCGCCCCGGCCGCACTCCCGTCCGTCGTGGCCCGAGCCAACGCGTCCTCCCGCGCTCGCACCCGTGCCTCGGCTGCAGCCTCGTCCGCCCTGGCCTGAGCCAACACGTCCTCCGCGGCCCGCACCTGCGCCCGCGCCCAGGCCGCACCGTCGTCCGCCCTGGCCCGAGCCAGCACGTCCTCCGCAGCTCGCA